>NZ_JASDCY010000069.1:0-13756 GCF_030407675.1 Kocuria sp. APC 4018
CCCTCCCCCTCTCGGACGTCCCCGCCGCCTCCGACTTCGCGCGCGACCCGGACGTCCGCCGCCTGCTCGGCAGCGAGGACCCCGCCACGTGGATCGTGCGCGGCCAGGGCCTCGTGGGCCTCGGGCGCACCGCCGCCTACCGGGTGCGCGGCGGCACGCGGTTCACGTCCGCGCGCGTGTGGTGGGACGCCGTGCGGGAGGCCGCTCGGGTCACGGACGAGGTGCGGCTCCCGGGCACCGGGCTGCTGGCCTTCGGCGCGTTCGCGTTCGCCCCGTCCTCCACCGTGGACTCCGGGCTCATGGTCCCCGAGCTCGTGGTCGGCACCACCGGGGACACCGCGTGGCTCACGCTCGTCACCACCCAGCCCTCCCCCACGGTCTCG
Source organism: Kocuria sp. APC 4018 (assembly GCF_030407675.1). Lineage (NCBI taxonomy): Bacteria > Bacillati > Actinomycetota > Actinomycetes > Micrococcales > Micrococcaceae > Kocuria > Kocuria sp. APC 4018. Next base: position 384 of record NZ_JASDCY010000069.1, read on the forward strand.
GACCTCGACGCCGCCTGGCGCCGCCTCGCACGCGTGGCTCCCACCGGGCACGCTGCCACCGCCGGGCACGACGCCGCCGCGCCGCTCCGCGCGGAAACCGGCCGTGCGGCGTCGTCGCACCCCACGGCGGTGCCCGGTGCGCTGGACGAGGAACGCTGGATGGCGGCCGTGGCGGACGGCGTGGGCATGATCCGCGCCGGGGAGCTGGACAAGCTCGTGCTCGCGCGGGACGTGGTGGTGGACACCGGCGCGGACATCGACCTGGGCGGGGTGCTCGGGCGGCTGAGCGAGCGCTTCGACACGTGCTGGACGTACTGCGTGCGCCTGGGCGAGGAGGGCTCGCCGTGCGCGGGACGCCTGCTCGGCGCCACCCCGGAGATGCTGATCCGCGTGCACCGCGGCACCGCGACGGCCCGTGTGCTCGCGGGGACTCTCGACCGCCAGGACCTCCCGGAGGGCGCGAACCCGGAGGACTTCGCGGGCACCGAGCTGGGCGGGTCCGAGAAGCAGCAGCGCGAGCACCGCTTTGCCGTGGACTCCCTCGTGGCGGGGCTGTCCCCGTACGCGGACGAGGTCTCTGGCGGCGAGCACCCGTTCATCCTGGCCCTGCCCAACGTGTGGCACCTGGCCTCGGACGTCACCGCGCAGCTGCGCACCGGCGTGGACGGCACCCTGCCCTCCGCACTGGAGCTCGCGGAGGCCGTGCACCCCACCGCCGCGGTGTGCGGGACCCCCACCGAGACCGCGGGCGCGGTCATCGAGGACCTCGAACGCATGGACCGCGGCCTCTACGCGGGTCCCGTGGGCTGGCTCGACGGCGCCGGCAACGGCGAGTGGGGCATCGCCCTGCGCGGCGCGGTCCAGCTGGACGGGCACCGGGCACGGGTGAGCGCGGGCTGCGGAATCGTGGCGGAGTCCGACCCGCGGGCCGAGCTCGCCGAGACGTGGGCCAAGCTGCGCCCGATGCTGGAGTCGCTGCCCGCGCACAGCCAGGGATAGCGGGCCCGTACCGAACCCGGCATGGTTCCGACAGCGGGACGACCTGCCTCTCGGGACTCGTCCGGCTCGGGCGCGCACCCGACCTGGGCCCCCCACCCTGGTGGCGACCCCGCCGGAGTCGCGAGCCCGCATAGTACGATCGCCACAGGTCCAGGCCACTCGACGAGGAGTCCCCATGCCAGCGCTGCGTCGCACTGCATCTGCGGTTGCCGCTGTCTGCGCGGCTGCCGTGGTGCTGTCCGGCTGCGGGTCCTCCACGCCGGACCAGATTCAGGAGAGCCCCTCCCCCGAGGCCTTCCGGGTCTGCACGAACTCCCCCTATCCCCCGTTCGAGTTCGAGCGCGACGGCGAGACCGTGGGGTTCGACATGTCCCTGGGCCACGAGATCGCCCGGGACATGGGCCGCACCCTCACCGTGGTCCAGGCGGACTTCCACACCCTGGAATCCGGTGACGCACTGAACGCGAACCGGTGCGATGCCGCCATCTCCGGGATGACCATCACCGAACGGCGCCGTCAGGCCGTGGACTTCTCGCAGCCGTACTTCAACGACCAGATCGCACTGCTGACCACCAGGGACTCCGGCATCACGAGCTTCAACTCCGTGGGCGGCAGCACCGTGGGGGTCCAGCACGCCACCTCCGGCGAGAAGTACGCGCGGGACAAGAAGCTGAAGGTGCGCGAGTTCGAGGATCTGGACCGGATGCTCTCGGCCCTGCAGGGCGGTCAGGTCAAGGCGGTCTCCGGGAACATCTCCACGCTCTCCCAGGAGGCCAAGAAGCACCCTGAGCTGCGGCTCGTGCAGACCGTGGACACCAACGAGAATCTCGGCGTGGCGGTGAAGAAGGGCAACACCGAGGTTCTCGACGCGGTGAACCGGACCCTGGACCGGGTCACGCGTGACGGCACCGTGGACCGCCTCAGGCAGGAGTGGATGGGCATGTAGCACCCTCCGGGCGCACCCGGCCCGGCGCCGCCGGGATCCACGTTCTGGTGGTGCTCAGCGCATCCCGGAGGGGCGCACGGAGATGACCTCCACCTCGGAGGTGCGCTCGGCGTCCACCGCCATGCGGACCGCGGCGGCGATCTGCTCGGGCTGGATCCACTCCTCCGGGCGGTACTCCTGGCCCATGTACTCGTGCAGCTGCTCCTGCATGTCCGTGGCCACGCGGCCCGGGTGCACCGAGGACACGCGCACCCCGTGCTCGCGCTCCTCCTCCCGCAGCGCGTCCGTGAGGGCCCGCAGCGCGAACTTGGTGCCGGAGTACAGCGCAGAGGAGGCGCGGGACGTGAACCCCGAGCCGGAGTTGATGGCCACCACGTCCCCCTGCGCCGCGCGCAGCTCGGGCAGGGTGAGCCGGGTCAGCTGCGCCACGGAAATCACGTTGACGTCGAAGATCTGCTCCCACATCTCGCGGGGCGCGTCCGCCACGAGGGACTGCGGGGCGATGCCCGCCGAGTGCACCAGGACGTTCAGCGCACCGAACTCTTCACGCAGGGGCGCCCACGCGGCGGCCACCTGCTCGTCGTCGGTCACGTCCGCCACGAACGGGCGGGTCCCGGGACCGGTGCCTGCGAGCTCGGCGCGCAGGCGCTCGACGTCCTCCTCGGAGCGCCCGCCCACGAACACCACGTGGTCCGCGGCGAGGTCCCGGGCGATCGCCCGGCCGATGCCGCGGGTCGCTCCCGTGACCAGGGCGGTGCGAGGGGTGGTCTGCTGTGCGGTCTGTTCACTCATGACGCCATGCTAACGAGCGGCCCCGCACCCCGGGCCAGCGGGGTCAGCGTGCTGCCAGGTGCTCCTGCGCCGCCCGCGCTCCCGCCTGCCGCGCGGCCGCGTTGACGTCCCGCAGGGTCTCCCGGGACACCGGCACCTCGATGACCCGGCGACCCACGACGGGTGCCGCGAGCGCGGCGGCCAGTTCCACGGCCGTCTCCGCCCGCACGTGCTCCACACCGTGGGCCGCGCACAGGTCCGCGATCCCCGCCCGGTGCGGGGTCCCGAAGAACCGCTCCACCGCCGCGGTGTAGCGCTCGTCCAGGCCCAGCCCGCCGTGCTCGAGGGTCTGGAAAATCCCCCCGCCGGAGTCGTTGACCACCACCAGGTGCGCGTCCGGGACCTGCTCCCACGGGCCCACGAGCAGTCCCCCGGCATCGTGCAGGAACGTGAGGTCTCCCATGACCGCGCGCACCGGGCGTCCGGTGCCCAGCCCCACGCCGAACGCGGTGGCCACCGTGCCGTCGATCCCGGCCAGGCCGCGGTTCGCGATCACGGGCACGGACGAGTCCGCCCGCGCCACGAGATCCACGTCCCGCACCACCGTGGACGAGCCCACCACCAGCACGGCACCGTCCCGGCAGCTCGCGTCCCACACCGCGCGGGCCACGTGCAGGCGGGTCAGCTCCTCCCGGGTGTCCGCGTAGCGCAGCACCGCGGCGAAGGCGGCGTCCCCCGCCTCGCGCCACGCATCGAGCCAGCCTTCCGCCACGGGCCCGACGGCGCTCGCGGCCTCCGCGAAACCGGGCACCTCGGTCTCAGAACGGCGTCCCGGCTCGAACCACGGTGCAGGGTCCGGGCGCACCGCGACGACCCTGACCCCTGGGCGCTTGAGCAGGGCGGAGACCGCGCGGCTCAGGGTGGGCCGTCCCACGAGGACCACAGTGTCGACCTGACGCCCGAGGGTGGTGTCCAGGAGGCTCTCGTAGGAGGCGATCACCTCCCCCTCGCGGGCGTTCGAGGAGGGTTCCGCGAGCAGGGGGAGACCGTGCTCCCGGGCGAATCGAGCGGCGGCCCGCCCGGCGCCGTCGCCCGCGAAGACCACGGGGTGCGACGGTGCTGTGGTCGTGCTGGAGCCGGGGAGCGGTGCGGTCGGGGCGTTGGCCGGCGCGCCATCTGTGGAGGCGTCATCAGTGGGCGCCCCGGCGGGCAGGAACGGCTCGGGCAGCACGGACCACGGGTGGGCCGTGAGATCGGACGTTTCCGCGGACCGGGTGCGGCGCAGCTCCGCAGTCAGTTCCCGGGCCCAGTCCTTCAGGTACGCGTGGTCCTCCTCCGACACCGGGTAGAGGGGGTCCCGCAGCGCAATGTTGAGCTGCACCGGACCCGGCGCGGAGTCCCGGTCACCGGCGAGCGCGGCGAGCGGGGGTTGCAGGGCGGCGTCGATCGCCGCGCGCTGCTCGGTCTCGGTCCCGGTGCCGTCCGGGGGCAGCACGTCCGCCTCTGCGCGCACGAAGGTGCTGAACATCCCGGGCTGGCGCGTGGTCTGGTTGGCACCGGTGCCGCGCAGCTCGGGCGGACGGTCCGCGCTGAGCACCACCACGGGCACGCCGGCGTGGGAGGCCTCCATCACGGCGGGCAGCAGCTCCCCCACGGCGGTGCCGCTGGTGGTGAGCACGGCGCACGGGTGGCCCGTGGAACGGGAGATCCCCAGGGAGGTGAACGCGGCGTCCCGCTCGTCGATCCGCACGTGCACGCTCAGCGCGCCGCTCGCGTGGGCGGCGGCCGCGGCGTAGGCCAGGGGTGCGGAGCGGGAGCCCGGGGACACCACCAGGTGCCGCATCCCGCGTACCGCGAGCGCGCGCAGAACCGTGGTGGCCGTGAGGATGCTGGGGGTGATCACCCTCCCGAGGGTACTCAGCCCCACCGACGCCGACGGACCGGTCGACGGCGCTCCCGGAGTTCCTGCCGGGGCGCCCGCACCTCCTGGACCGGGCAGCACACCGCAGGGAGCGGGCGAGCCTGGCCACCGTCTCGCGGCCGCGCCCCGGCTCACGCGGGCGAGGCGCCGAGAACGGCGCCTGTCACCCACGGGCGCGGCGCCCGCGCGACGGGACCGGGCGGCGTCGTCAGCCAGGGATCAGATGGCCCACTCCCCCGCGTCCGCGCGGAGGCTGCCGAGCACGCCGGGGGTGTGGACGCTGTCGTCCTGGACCATGCCCGCGGCCTGGGTGCGCCCGGACTGCGGGTCGATCAGCAGGAACGAGCCCAGCGCGTGGGAGGCCGTGTACGCGGTGGTGAACAGGGGTTCGGCCACACGGATGCTCACGCGCCCGATGTCGTTCAGCTCGAACGCGCCCACCGACTCCGCGGCGAGGCTCTCCAGGTTGAGGCGCCCGTCCAGGGAACCGACGATGCCGCGGACCACGCGCGTGGTGTGCTTGAGCAACACGCGCTGGCCCTCGCGCAGGGGGTTCTCATCGTCCAGCCAGCACACCACGGCGTCCACGGTCTTGGAGCCCTGCGGCGAATCGGCAGGGGCCGCGATCAGGTCGCCGCGGCTGATGTCGATCTGGTCCGCGAGACTCAGCGTGACGGACTGCCCAGCCACGGCGTGCTCGGCGGGAGCGCCGGCCACGTCGATGCGCGTCACGGTGGTGGTGCGCCCCGCGGGCTGCACCGTCACGGAGTCCCCCACGGCCACGGACCCGGAGGCGATCTGCCCCGCGTAGCCGCGGTAGTCCGTGAACTCCGGGGACACCGCTGCGGACTGCGGGCGGATCACGGTCTGCACGGGCAGCGCGAAGGGCTCGGAACGGGTGAGCTGCGAGGAGTCCGGGAGGTTCTCCAGCCAGCCCAGCAGGGACGGTCCCGCGTACCAGGGCGTGGCCCCGGACGGCTCCACCACGTTGTCCCCGCGCAGCGCGGAGACGGGGATGGTCTGCAGGTTCAGCACCCCCAGCTCCTCCGCGAGCGCGTGCAGGTCCCGTTCCAGCGTCTCGAAGGCGTCCTGGGCATCCGGGACCAGGTCGATCTTGTTGACCGCCACGATCAGGTGCGGCACGCCCAGCAGCGCGGCCACGGCCAGGTGGCGGCGGGTCTGCTCCACGATCCCGTGGGTCACGTCCACCAGCACGATCAGCGCGTCCGCCGTGGAGGCGCCGGTGACCGTGTTGCGGGTGTACTGCACGTGCCCGGGGCAGTCGGCCAGGATGAAGCTGCGGGCGGGCGTCGCGAAGTAGCGGTAGGCCACGTCGATGGTGATGCCCTGCTCGCGCTCCGCCCGCAGCCCGTCGGTCAGCAGTGCCAGGTCCGCGGAGCTCAGCCCGAGGGACTCGCTGACCCGCTCAATGGCCTCCAGCTGGTCCACCAGGATGTTCTTGGTGTCGTGCAGCAGCCGCCCCACCAGGGTGGACTTGCCGTCGTCCACGCTGCCGGCCGTGGCGATCCGCAGCAGGCTCGCTTGGTTCTCGGTGCTCATCTCTAGAAGTAGCCCTCTCGCTTGCGGTCCTCCATGGCGGCCTCGGACACGCGGTCGTCCGCGCGGGTGGCCCCGCGCTCCGTGAGCGTGCTGGTCCTGACCTCGGCCAGCACGTCCTGCGCGGTGACGGCCGGGGACTCGACGGCGCCCGTGCAGCTCATGTCCCCCACCGTCCGGTAGCGCACGGTGCGGGTCTGCACGGTCTCGTTCTCCCGCGGGCTCACGTGCTCGCCCACCGCCAGCCACATGCCGTCACGGCTCACCACGTCCCGCTCGTGGGCGTAGTAGAGGGAGGGCAGCTCGATGCCCTGCTCGGTGATGTAGGACCAGATGTCCAGCTCGGTCCAGTTGGACAGCGGGAACACCCGCACGTGCTCCCCGGGGCGGTGGCGCGTGTTGTACAGGCTCCACAGCTCCGGGCGCTGGTTGCGGGGGTCCCACTGGCCGAACTCGTCCCGCAGGCTGATGATCCGCTCCTTGGCGCGGGCCTTCTCCTCGTCCCGCCGGGCGCCGCCGTAGACCACGTCGTGGCGGCCCTCCGTGATGGCGTCCAGCAGGGGCACGGTCTGCAGCTGGTTGCGGGTGCCGTCCGGGCGCTCGGTGAGACGGCCGTCGTCGATGTAGTCCTGCACCTTCGCCACTTCCAGGCGGATGTGCAGCCGCTCGACCGTGCGGTCCCGGAACTCCAGGACCTCCGGGAAGTTGTGCCCGGTGTCCACGTGCAGCACGGGGAACGGGATGGGTGCGGGCCAGAAGGCCTTGGCGGCCAGGTGCAGCATGACCACGGAGTCCTTGCCGCCGGAGAACAGCAGCACGGGGCGCTCGCCCTCCGCCGCGGTCTCGCGGAAGATGTGGATGGACTCGGCCTCGAGCCGCTGCAGCTGGGTCAGTGCCGTGGGGGCAGTCGTGGTGCTCACAGGTGGATCCCGCATTCTGTCTTGCCCGCACCGGCCCAGCGGCCGGCGCGGGGGTCTTCTCCGGGGGCGACCTTGCGCGTGCACGGGGCGCACCCGATGGACGGGTAGCCCTGGCTCAGCAGCGGGTTGACCACCACCAGGTTCTGCTCGGCGTACTGGACCACGTGGTCGAAGGTCCAGTCCACGATGGCGTTGATCTTGACCATCTGGTGGTGCTCGTCCCACTCCACGGGTGCGGCGTTCGCGCGGTGCGGCGTCTCTTCACGACGCAGCCCGGTCACCCACGCCTCGTAGCCCGCCAGCGCCTTGTCCAGCGGTGCAACCTTGCGCATTCCGCAGCACAGGCCGGGGTCGCGGTCGTGCAGCTTCGCACCGTACTTCGCGTCCTGCTCGGGCACGGTGAGCTCGGGCAGCAGGGTGCGCACGTTCACGGGCCAGTCCCGGGCGAACTCGTCGCGCGTCTGCAGGGTCTCCGGGAAGTGGTAGCCGGTCTCCAGGAACAGCACGTCCACGTTCTTCAGGTGCGTGCTGACCAGGGCGGGAACCACGGTGTCCGAGGCCATGGAGCACGCGACCGCGAGCTTCTGTCCGAACGTCTCCGCGGCCCACGCGAGCACCTCGTCCGGGTCCGCGTCCCGCACGCCGAAGCGCTGCTGCGCCTCCTCCACGAGGGCCTTGAGCTCCTCGGTGGAGCGGGTGCGCCCGGGTGAGACCCCCTGGGAGGTGGCCGGTGCCGCGGAGCCTGCGGGCGGCGTCGTCGTGCCGCGGGCGTCCAGGGCCGCGGCGGACGACGCCGCTGGGTCCCCGCCCTGCCCCGCCGCGAGCGGGTGCGTGGTGAGCTGGATGTCGGTGGCTGTCATCGCAGGGATTCCTCCTCGGCGCTCAGCGCCCACTCGGCGAAAGACTGTTCCGGGCCGCGTTCCCGTAGGAAGGTGCGGGTCACGCGCTCCACGTAGTCGGCGAGGTCGTCCGCGGTGACCTTGAGCCCGCGCACGGTGCGCCCCAGGCTGCCCTCCTCACGGTCCGTGGAGGCGAGGCCGCCGCCCAGGTGGACCTGGAACACGTACTCCTCCCCGATGTACTGGCCCTTGAGCCCGATGTCCGCGGTCTGGATGCGGGCGCACGAGTTGGGGCAGCCGTTGATGTGCAGGGAGATGGGCGTGGGGATCTCCACGTCCGTCAGGCGCTGCTCCATGTCGTCGATCACCCGGGCGGCCAGGCCCTTGGTCTCCACGAACGCGAGCTTGCAGAACTCGATGCCCGTGCACGCGATGGTCGAGCGACGGAACGGGCTGGGCTTGGCGTGCAGTCCCAGCGGCTGCACAGCCTCGATCAACCCGTTGACGTTGTCCTCGGGAACGTCCAGCACCAGCACCTTCTGGTGCGGGGTCAGGCGGATGCGCCGGGAGCCGGCAACCTCGGCGGCGTCGGCCAGGGCCACCAGCGCGTCCCCGGACAGCCGGCCCGCGGTGAGCGCGAAGCCCACGTACCGGTTGCCGTCCACCTGCTCGTGCACGCCCACGTGGTCCGCGTGGCCCACTGCGCGCTCCGGGGCGGGCCCGTCCGGCAGCTCGAAGCCCAGGTACTCGTCCTGCAGCACCTGCCGGAACTTTTCCGGACCCCACTCGGCCAGCAGGAACTTCAGGCGAGCCTTGGTGCGCTGCTTGCGGTAGCCGTAGTCGCGGAAGATCCCGCACACCCCGGCCCACACGGGCACCACGTTCTCGCGGGAGACGAACGCGCCCAGGCGCTCGCCGAGCCGCGGCGCCACGGACAGCGCCCCGCCCACCCACAGGTCGTAGCCGGGGCCCAGCTCGGGGTGGTTCACGCCCACGAAGCTGACGTCGTTGATCTCGTGCACCACGTCCAGCGTGGGGCTGCCGGTGATCGCGGTCTTGAACTTGCGGGGCAGGTTCACGTACTCGGGGTTGCCGATGAACTCCTCGCGCAGCGCGGCGAGCTCCGGGGAGGGGTCGATGATGGCGTTCTTCTCCACGCCCGCCACCGGGCTCCCCAGGAACACGCGCGGGGTGTCCCCGCAGGCCTCCAGGGTGGTCAGACCCACGGCCTCCAGGCGCTCCCAGATCTCGGGGACGTCCTCGATGCGGATCCAGTGCAGCTGGATGTTCTGCCGGTCCGAGACGTCCGCGGTGCCGCGCGCGAATTCCCGGGAGATCTCCCCCAGCACACGTGCCTGCTCGGTGCTCAGCTGCCCGCCGTCCAGGCGGATGCGCTGCATGAAGTACTCGTCCGAGAGGGACTCCGCGTCCAGCTTGGAGGTGCTGGCACCCTCCACGCCCTGCTTGCGCTGCGTGTAGAGGCCCAGCCAGCGGAACCGGCCGTGGACGTCGTCCGCGGGGATCGAGGCGTAGCCGGTCTTCGAGTACTCCTCGATGATCCGCCGCTGCACGTTGAGCGAGTTCTCCTCCGCCTTGAACTCCTCGTTGTGGTTCAGGGGCGTGCGCCCGCTGACCTTCCACTGGCCCAGATCGGTGCCCTTGCGAGGTCCGCGCACGCGTCCGGACGAGGCTGCGGGGGCTGCCTCCCGGGTGTCTGCGGAGGTGGTCATGGGGTGCTCCTTGGGTGAGGGCCGGTCGAGTCGTTCCAACGTACAGACCGGCTGGTAACCCCCACGAACCCCCGTCACAAACACGTCACATATCCGGTGTCCTCCCACGTCACACGCGGTTTCGGCGGCACGACGACGCCGCTCGGCCGGCTTCCCGGCGGGCCCCACCGGAATGGCGGCGCGCGGGCGGCGTCGTCGGCCGGGCACGGAAAAGCGGGCGGGACCGCGGGTGTCCGCGATCCCGCCCGCCTGGTCAGGCCGAGCCGGAGAGAATCAGCTCTCGTAGCTCTTGGGGGCCTGCTGGGCGCGCTGCTGCAGCTCCGGGGTGGGCTTGTCGTCGTAGCCTCGGTACTGCGGACCGGTGGCGCCGTTCTTGCGCTTCTTGTCCTGGTTGGCGGTCTGACCGGGCTGATCGCTCACACCGCCCGGGAACTGGGGCTGGTTCTTCTTGTTCTTGCGGAAGACCTGCACCACCGCGGGGCGCGACATGGAGAACTCACCGGGCTTGACCCGCGTGGGCAGCGCGTAGTCCGGGAAGTACGAGCGCGGCTGCTCGAACGTGCCGTCCTCGCCCGGGTGCTGCACGGAGATGTAGACCATGCCCTCGGTGTCGTGGATCACCGGGCCGCAGGTCTCGGCGTCCTGCGGGACGGAGAGGAACTGCTGCACGCGGCCGCGCTCGGAGCCGTTGAGGGTCACCTTGAACAGGCCGTCGTTGTAGCCGATCTTGGAGGGCGCACCGTCCGTGGAGATCCACAGGTTGCCGGCCTTGTCGAACGCCACGTTGTCCGGGCAGGAGATCGGGGAGACCTTCTCCTTGGGGAACCCGCCGAAGTACGTGCCGGAGTCCTTGGTGGGATCGCCGCACACCAGCAGCAGGTTCCAGTCGAAGCGCGTGGCCTGCGGGAGGTTGTGGCGCTCGGTGAGCTCCAGGACGTAGCCGTCCCGGTTGCCGGTCTTCGGGTTGGCCTCGTCCACGCCGGCCTTGCCCTTGGAGCCGCGGTCCGAGTTGTTGGTCAGCGCCGCGTACACCTTGCCGGTGTGGGGGTTGGGCTCCACGTCCTCCGGGCGGTCCATCTTGGTGGCGCCGGCCTTGTCCGCGGCCAGGCGGGTGTAGACGAGCACCTCTTCCACGGACATGCCCTTGATCTTGGACTTGCCGTCCTTGACCAGCGGGAGCCACTCGCCGGAGCCGTCGAACTCGCCGTCCTTGGGCAGGGTGCCGTCACCGGTGATCTGCTTCTTGGGCGAGTTGCCCTTGAGCCTGGCCACGTAGAGGTCGCCCTCGGACAGGAGGGTCATGTTGTGCTTCTTGTCGCCCTTCTTGTACTTCTTGGCGGAGACGAACTTGTAGATGTACTCGAACTTCTCGTCGTCGCCGGAGTAGGCCACCACGGTGCCGTCGTCGCCCACGCGCACGTTCGCGCCCTCGTGCTTGAAGCGGCCCATGGCCGTGTGCTTGAGCGGAGCGGAGTTGGGGTTCTGGGGGTCGATCTCCACCACCCAGCCGAAGCGGTTGGGCTCGTTCTTGTACCCGGGGATGCGGGCGTCGAAGCGCTTCTCCACCTCGGGCCAGCGGCGGGAGGGCATGGTGGTGGGGAACCCGTAGCGCTTCTCCTCGGCGGTGCCGGAGGTGATGAAGTACTGGTGGATGTTCTCCTCGCCGGAGAGCACGGTGCCCCACGGGGTCACACCGCCGGAGCAGTTGTTCTGGGTGCCCAGCACGCGTTTGCCCGTGGGATCGTCCTGCGTCTTGAGCAGGTCCGAGCCGGCCGCGGGGCCGTCCACCACGAACGGGGTGGTCAGGGTGATGCGCCGGTTGCGGGCACCGCCGCGCACGTACGTCCAGGGCTCCCCCACCTTGGTGCGGGTGAGCTCCACGACCGCCATGCCGTGGGCCTGGATGGCCGTCTTGACCATGTTGGTCAGGTTGGTCTTCTCGTACCCGGTGGGGAACATGGTGTTCTCGTTGGTGTACTCGTGGTTGTTCACCAGCACGCCCGTGAGGCCGTTCGGGTCCGGGATGATGTCCAGGTAGTCGGAGTTGTAGCCGAACTGTTTGGCCTGCGCCTCCGGGGTCTGGTTCTTGGGGTCGAACTCCGGGGAGTCGTAGAACAGGGGGTCACCCCAGCGGATGATGGGCGACCAGTCGTAGCCCTTGGGGACGTTGAGATCGTCCACCGTCATGTTCACCGGCTTGATGGGGGTGAAGTCCAGGCGGGACTTGCCCTTGCCCCAGTAGCCGTAGGTGGCCTCCGCAGGCTGGGCGGTGGCGGCCACCAGACCCACCGTGACGGCTCCGGCGGCACCGAGCCCGAGCGCGGCACGGCGGCTCATCGCGGCGGAGATGATGTCGTGCACGTACTCGTTGCCGGAGGTGTTGGTGTCCGGGGTGGTGCACTGGCTGCCGCACTTGAGCTCGCACGTGAGCGGGCTGCGCTTGCCGTTCACGTGGCCCAGCATGGGCAGGAGACGGCGGCGTTCGGGTGCTTGGGTCATGGAGTGGCTCCCTGGGTGAGACATGCGTCCGTGCATGTCAGCGAGTGATTCCGTGGTCCACCTCACCACCCGGGCGTGATCATCACGCGACCTGGAAGCGAACTGCGGGTTAACCCGGGACTGCGCCGCCAGCAGGTTCATGCACACGCACAGAGGCCCGTCACCCGCGGCGAGGCCATGGGTAGAGCTACTGCCCCGCCAGCAGCGCGTGCGTGCGGCGCACCCGGTCCAGCCACCAGTCCCGGCGCTCACCGGTGACGGCGTGCTCGGTGAGCAGCGCCTCGTCCACGGCGACGTCCTGCACCGGCAGGAATCCGTCCACGGGGCGCAGGGGGTCGGCGGTCACGTCCGCCGTCATGAGCGAGAGCGTGCCCAGCCCGCACGCGTACGGCAGCTCGGGCAGCGCCGCGGCCAGGGCGACGCCCGCGCGGATCCCCACGGAGGAGTCGATGGCCGAGCTGACGACGGCGGGCAGTCCCGCCTGCGCCACGATCTCCAGGGCGCGGCGCACTCCCCCGAGCGGCGCCACTTTCACGACGATCAGGTCCGCGGCACCCGCGCGCGCCACCGCCAGCGGGTCCTCGGCCTTGCGCACGGACTCGTCCGCGGCAATCAGGGTGCCCACACCCTTCTCCCGCAGCCGACGCCGCACGCTCGCCAGACCCTCGACGCTCGCCACGGGCTGCTCGGCGTAGGCGAGGCGGAACTCGCTGAGCGCGCTCAGGGCGGTCACGGCGGCGTCGTCGTCCCAGCCCGCGTTGGCGTCCACCCGCAGCTCGGCGTCCGGGAGGAGGTGGCGGACGGCGGCCACGCGGGCGACGTCGTCCGCGAGACTCTGGCCGCGCTCGGCCACCTTGATCTTCACGGCGTGGACCTGCCCGGAGTAGCCGCCGAGGACGTCCGCGACGCGCTCGGCGGGGACCGCGGGGACGGTGGCGTTGACCGGGACGCGGTCACGGACGGGCTCCGGGAAGCCCTGCCACGCGGCCTCGATCCCCGCGCGCAGCCATGCGGCCGCCTCGGCGTCCCCATACTCGGGGAACGGGCCGAACTCGCCCCACCCGGCGGGGCCGCGAAAGACGACGGTCTCTCGCTCGGCGACCCCGCGGAAGGTCACACGCATGGGGAGGGAGACCACGTGGGCGGAGTCGAGGAGGTCGGAGAGTGGGGGGATGGGGAGGTGCGGGGTAG
>NZ_JASDCY010000070.1:0-13732 GCF_030407675.1 Kocuria sp. APC 4018
CCTGCCGAGGCACTGAACGAGCAGCTAAAGTCTCTCCAAGAAGCCGGTGTTGCAACGACCAGTTGAATCCGGTCAGTACGTCGCCATCCGCTACACCGAGCGTCTTGCTGAGGCCGGCGCGGCCGCCTCGGTCGGCTCCACCGGCGACTCGTATGACAATGCCCTGGCCGAGGCCTTCAACTCGCTGTTCAAGGCTGAACTGGTCCGCAACCGCGGGCCCTGGAAGAACATCGACGACCTCGAGATCGCGACCGCGGAATACATCGACTGGTTCAATCACCGGCGACTTCACGGCGAGATCGGCATGATCCCGCCCGTCGAGCTCGAGGACACCTACCATCACAACCACCCCGCACCGGCACCCGCCGACGCGGCACTTGCGAGCCTCTAACAAACCCGGGGCGATTCACACACCCCGACCGGCAACCGCTCCCCGTAGAAGGAACCGATGACCGTCTCCATCTCCAAGATGTCCGTCGAGTACTACCTGGAGCAGGTCGCGATCGGCGACGCCGCGGTAGCCGGCACCGGCACCCGCGACCTCACCCGCTACTACACCTCTGCCGGTGCCCCGCCCGGCAGATGGCTCGGTGCCGGCACCGCCGGGCTCGGCATCGATCCCGGCACGCGCGTCACTGCCCAGGCCGCGCGCCGACTCCTCCAGGACTCGGCACACCCCACGACTGGCGAGCCCCTGGGGCGCGCCCCGATCACCGCCCAGCAGGCCCCCGAGGGAGCCAAGACCGCCGCCGGCAAGCCCGCGAAGTCCGACCGGCAGCCTGTCTCCGGATTCGACCTCACGTTCTCCGTGCCGAAGTCCGTCTCGGTGCTGTGGGCCATGGCCGATGAACCGACCAAGGCCGCGATCCATGCTGCCCACCGCGCAGCCGTCGATCAGAGCCTGTCGTGGCTGGACGACCGGGTCATCTAGACCCGAGCCGGACATGCCGGCGTCGCCAAAGTCGCCACCCGCGGACTCGTCGCCACCGCTTTCGACCACTGGGACTCCCGTGCCGGCGACCCGCAGCTGCATACCCATGGCGTCGTCGCCAACCGCATCCAGCGCGCCTCCGACGGAGCCTGGACCACCCTCGACTCCGTCAACCTGCACAAGAACGTCGTCGCCGCCTCCGAGCGATTCAACGGTCTTCTCTTCGACGAGCTCGCCCGCACCATCGGCGCCCAAGCCGAGATCCGCGGCGAGATCACGACCAGCGCCGACGGTCTCCAGCTCACCGACCGCAACGCGCGCATCGAACTGGCAGGCGTCCCGGACGAACTCATCAACGAGTTCTCCACCAGAGCGCGGGCGATCGAGGCCGAAGCCGACCGACTCATCGCTGCTTGGACTGAAGAGCACGGTGCCCGACCATCGGAGGGTGATCTCCTGGACATCCGTCGTCAGGCCACCCTCGCCACCCGCGAGGCCAAGGACCACGACGACCACCGCAGCCTTGAACGCAAGAGCGCCCAGTGGCGCGACCGCGCCTCGGACCTCGGCTTCAACCCGGCCGCAATCGTCTCCCGCACGATCGCCCAGCAGCCGAGCATCACGACCGCTGAGACCATCCAGCCCGACACGATGACCCAGATCGCCCAGCGCGCGATCACGACCGTGTCCGCCCAGCGTGCGACCTTCACCCGCGCCAACGTTCACGCCGAGATCTCCAGGGGCCTCGCCGCCGTGCGGTGCCACACCCCCGAAGATCGAGACCAGCTCCTAGATACCGTCACGGACCTCGCCCTGGACTCCACGGTCCGGCTCACCCCGCACCGCTACCAGTCCCCCGATCAGCACCACCCAGGCCTGTCCTCTGGAACGGACCACGCCTTCAACGACACCGCGGCCTACGCGACCCCCGAACAGCTCGATGCCGAAGCCCGGCTCATCGACGCCGCCACCAACAACCAAGGCCCCGTCATCTCCGACACCACCCGGGCCGAGGCCGTCCTGGACAGCATCACCGTCGGCGACGGGCACTCCCTCGCAGATGATCAGCGCCGAGCCGCATTGAGCATCGCCACAGCTCCTCAATCGGTCAGCGCCCTCATCGGCCCAGCCGGCACCGGCAAGACCACGTCGCTGTCCGCACTGCGCCAAGTCTGGGAAGACCAGCACGGCACAGGCTCGATCGTCGGGCTCGCCCCCTCAGCCGTCGCCGCCTCCGTGCTCAGCAAGGAGATCGACATCCCCACCGACAACGTCACGAAGTGGCTCTGGGAATCCGCCGGCCCCGGCGCCCAACATCGCCAAGAGCAGCTCGACAAGGCCCGAGACGAGATGACCCTCCTTCTCGCCCACCTGGACGACTCACCCTCGGCCGCGCAGCAGAGAACGATGCGCCGCCTCAACGCCACCATCACCCAACTGGAGACCACCCAAGACCGCTACACCATGCGCCCGAACCAGCTCGTCATCGTCGACGAAGCCTCCATGGCCGGCACCCAAGCCCTCGATCAGCTCCGCGACCAGGCACAGCACGCCGGAGCGAAGATCGTTGCCGTCGGAGACCCCGCACAGCTCAGCGCAATCGAAGCCGGCGGAACCCTCGGATGGATCGAACGCCACCAGGACCGACCCGACGTCACCGCCGCCACCCTCAGCAGCGTGTGGCGCTTCAAGAACGACTGGGAGGCCTCCAACTCCCTTGCACTGCGCGAAGGCCAGCACCACGCCATCGACACCCTGATCGAACACGACCGCATCACCGGAGTCGCCGACCCCGACGACGTCGAGACCACGGCCTTCCAGCAGTGGGCCGAAGCTCGCACACAGGGCTCGGCCCTGCTCATCGCCTCCACCAAGGACTCCGTCGACCGCCTCAACGCACAAGCCCAAGCGCTCCTGCGCTCCGAAGGCGAAGTCGACGGCACCCATACCGCCGAGCTGTCAGCCGGTACCGTCGCCGGAGTCGGTGACCGCATCCTCACCCGCCGCAACGAGCGTGCGGTGCTCGACGACCACGGAGAGTTCATCAAGAACGGCGACCTGCTGACTGTGACCCGCGTCCATGCTGACGGGGCGCTGGAAGCCGCCCGCGACAACGGTGCCGCCGTCCATCTGTCGCCCGAGGTCCTCGCCACCACGCAGCTCGGCTACGCCTGCACCGCTCACCGCTCCCAAGGCGCGACCGTCGATCGAGCCATCACCGCCGTCGATCCCTCGACGACGTCGCGAGAGACCTTCTACGTCGGCATGACCCGCGGCCGCTACTCCAACACCGCGGTCCTGCCCATCCCAGACAGCGACGGTCAAGACACTCAGACCGACACCCCGGACCCCTGGAAGATGATCCGGGAGATCACACCCAAGACCGTCCGTGATCAGCTCGTGCGCGTCCTGGACCGCTCCGACACCGACATGACAGCCCACGAAGTCCGCGATCATGCCCACGGTTGGGACGCCGATCTGCCCCGTCTGACCGACGAGCTCCGGTACGCGGGACAGGCGATCGCCACCCGTCAGGCCGTGGAATGGGTCGAACGCTCCCACGGCCCGGAGACAGTCACCTCCTGGGCCAATAGCGAGCACTGGCACGCGATCATCAACGAGATCGCCCGCGGCCACCGCGTCCCCGAAGAACCAGCCCCGGAGACACCCCGCGAGGCCCTGGCCGCAGTCAAGGCCGCAGACCTCCAGCCCCGCTCCACCCGCCACGGCGGCCTGGCGGTCCCCACCTCCGACAACGACGCCGAGACACACACCGTGCGTCAGGTCCTGGACAAGATCTCCGATCGCCTCACCGTCCTGCGAGCCCAGACCCACAACGAGCCCTGGCGCTCCTCCCTGGCCACCGAACCGACACAGCGCATCGACGCCGCCCTGATCGCCCGCCAGGCCTGTGACTGGGACGACCCCGACACCGTCCTGCCCGACACCCCTCCCCAGGACCGTCGAGCAGCCGAGGCATGGCAGAACTTCCACGACTCCGCGACCCAGCCAGACCAGACCACCACACCGGAGCCGACGCCGTTCCCCGACGACCAGCGTCACGTCCACCCCGAGAGCCCCGAAGTCATCGACACGACCACCGGCCCGGAAGGAGCCCACCTCTGACCAGCACCACCTCGGGCAGGTGTCCCATTTGGGACACCTGCCCACCATGTCTAGACACAGCTAACACACAGGATAAGATCAGGGGGTTCCTGGCCCCTCAGCCAGGAACCCCCTGCGGCCCAAGGTCTTACCCCAGATCGATCCATCTGGAGTCCCCCAAGACTGCCTTGGGCACCGCGGAACACTACCACATGCATACGCATAGAGTAGTCGGTGACATGTTCTTCCATGTCACCGGCAGGGTCGGTCGGCGCCTCCCTTGACCGGCCGACCCTCCACTTCCTCGATTCACCGGCCACACGACGGCCCCGCAACCCAGAGATTGCGCCCTAAACCCGCGCGGATGATCACCCCCCTACCCGCGCCACGGCCGTGCTCTTGTGAGACCTGTCACGTTTGTTGCGCCAGGCGTGACAGTTGGTGCATTCTTCAGCATGTACTTACCGAGGCTCTGATGACAGAGCCACGGCCCCGCAGCTCGAGGAGCCTCCGTGACCCACTCCGCCCCCCAGATGCCCCGCAGAACTGCGCTGACCGCGGCAGCCTGGTCCGCGCCCGTCATTGCCCTCACGACTCCTGCTCCTGCCGTGGCTGCATCACCCCGGCCAGGTCTGCAGGGGGTCGTGACGGTACGGAAGTCCTGCAGCACTACCGCCCCTGGCAGTCTGCTGACGATCGACGGCCGCGGGAGCTACCCCGACCGCGGGCTGTGGGTCGAAGGCGCCACCAGCTCCACGACCATCACGTCACCGAGCATCACGCTGTACTTCCCGACCGCTTTGGGAACCATCGCCTGGCAAGAGATGAACACGAACAGCAACTGGTCCCGCCCAGTCGTGGACACCGCAGTGCCGCAGATCGCGAACCTCACCGCGTACACCATGCGGTACTCTGGCGCCTTCACATACTCCGCAACGAACGCCGTAAAGATCGCCACAGGCCAGCCCTATTTCCAGGCCACCATCAGCTACACCGCCTGCTCGCAATCCCTGACAATACATTCACTGCGTCGGGTAACGATCGACGGCAAGCTGGAAACCATACAACGCGGTCCTCTACTCCTGTAACCCCATCCGTCATATGCACCCGAACACCCCAACGGAAGGACAGACATGGACACCCCGAAAACCGACACCAACACACCGACCGCAGCACCGAGCCCAACGCCCGAACCCACCTCGGCACGCGAAACTCCGTCGGCGACAGCCGAGCCATCGGCAACTGCTACACCCAGCAGCGGCACTGACGCTCCAAATATCACCAACAGCATCCTCATCTGAGCACCACAAACTGAACCACTGCAAGGCAACAAGCCTCGAAATCACTAGTTCAACTAATTACTAGGTGTAGGAGGGCATGACGTTGTTGACTAGAGCCGGTGTGCGTGAGTGAAGCGCCCTGGGTTTGGTTCCGAGCTTCCTGAAGGAGAATCGGATCATGCCCAAGAAGTTCACCCCCGAGTTCCGCGAACGCGCCGTGCGGATGGTCTTCGACCGCCAAGCCACCGAGGGCGGACCACGCGCGGCCTCCATCCGAGTCGTGGCCGAGTCGCTGGGCTGCGGCCCCGAGACCCTGCGCGCCTGGTGCAACCAAGCCATCACAGCAAGCAAGGCGACACCGGCACCCGCCACTGACGAGAGCCTGGGCGAAGAGAATCGCAGGCTGCGTCGAGAACTCGCCGAAGCCCGCCGCGCCAATGAGATCGGCGGATTCAAGCGGTGAGCGCAAGGAACTCTGCGAGCTTCTCTGATGGTGTCAGATAGCCCAATGTCTTCCGAGGGCGCCCGTTGAGACTGTCCTGGATCATGTCGAGTTCCCTGCGGCTGACGACGCTCAGGTCGGTGCCTTTGGGCAGGTACTGGCGCAGCAGGCCGTTGGTGTTCTCGTTGCTCCCCCGCTGCCAGGGCGAGTGAGGATCGCAGAAGTAGATCGGAATGCCCGTGGCGGTAGTGAACGCAGCATGCTTGGCCATCTCCGCGCCCTGGTCCCAGGTGATCGTTCGGGCCAAGGAGGACGGCAGCTTGCTGACCGCCTCGCGCATTGCTGCCTCGACCTGCTCGGCGCTCTTGCCATCGGGCAGGTGCAGCAGCAATGTCATCCGTGTCGAGCGCTCGACGAGCGTCCCGACAGCGCTGCGGCTGCCCTGACCAAGGATGAGGTCACCCTCCCAATGCCCGGGCACTGCACGGTCGTCGGCTTCGGCAGGGCGCTGGCTGAGCATCACCATGCCGGGGATGCGGCCACGACCCTCGATGGCCCCGCGAGGCTTGCGAGCCGTCCTTCCGGACCGCAGGCACCGGGCCAGTTCACGGCGCAACTCGCCTCTGCCCTGCACGAACAGCGACTGGTAGATCGTCTCGTGGCTCACACGCATCTGCGGATCATCGGCATGATCCAACCGTAGGCGCACCGCGATCTCGTCGGGCGACCACAACTGCTCCAGCCGACTGGCGACCTCCTCGAGCAGTCGGCCGGGCCTGAGCTTGAACGGCTTCGGCCGACGAGTCTGCTGGCGGGCACGTTCATGTGCGCGCCAAGCCGAGTATTCGCAGCGGCCTCCGCCGCGCTTGACCTCACGGCTGATGGTGGACACCGTTCGCCCCAGCTGCCCGGCGATCGCGGTGAAGGTATCGCCACGATTGATCCCCAGAAGCATCTGCTCGCGCTCATCGATCGTCAGGCAGCCCTGGCGTGGTTTCCAGCCGAGCGGTTTGGCATCGAGGTGCCTGCCGCTCCGGGCCATGACCCCGACCAGCGGCGCGCTGCAGCCGATCTCCTTGGCGATATCGACCAGCCGCCAGCCCCTCGCGTGCAACCTGAGCGCCAGCTGCTTCTGCTCCCGGCTGAGATGACCGTGCTTGCCCTGCATCCGGATCCTCCTGTGGTCAGTGACTGTCCCATCTCACAGGAGATGTTGCGCTGACCGCTTGAATCCGCCCTTACTTTGGACGCTCTTGTTGCTCGCGTTCCAGCTCGAGTGCGGTTTCGGCGATAGCGCGGACGTCGAATGTTTGCGCCACCGGTATCGCATCCATTTCATCGAGAGTGAACCACGCCGCCTCGAGCGCATCATCGCCCGAGACCGGTTCCCCCCGTTCCCATCGGCAGAGCACCGCGATCAGAACATAATGCAGATCGTGGTCGGCATCGATGACGTCGACGGCATCGAAGACATCCCCGGGTGTGGCGTGCACTCCTGTTTCCTCGGCGAGTTCGCGCACGGTCGCGACGGTCACGGTCTCGCCGGGTTCGATCTTCCCCCCGGGGAATGCCCAGCGCCCAGCATCGGGCATCTTGGCCCGACGGATGAGAAGTACTCGCCCTTCCCGGACCACTGCCGCCAGTGTCGCCGGTTTCGGATAGGAACGATCGCGTGCCATCTACCCAGCCCCGGTCGTGGGCTCGGAGACCTCTGCGAGGTGGGCTGTGATCTGCATGAACGGCGGATGGTCGATGGGCGACTGCATGCCGACGTCCTCCACCGATTGTGCTCCGCGGTCGGTGACCTGGTCCACTGTGAAACCGGCCTCGTTCAGCACCGCCTCGTAGGTGCTGATGAACCAGTGCCGGTCGACAAGCTCGAGGACCCCGGTGCCGGGGATCTGCAAGCTGACCCTGCGTTCGTCTCCGTCGCGGTAGCGTCTGCCGGGCTCGCCACTGCGGAAGGTCGGGAACGGTATTCCTGTGGCCGCCGGGTTGCTGTCGACGATGAAGAGTGTGCCGGTCGGCGTGAGCACTCGGGCGAGTTCGCGGGCGATAGCTCTCAGTTCCTCGCGTGTGGGCACGTTGATGAACACGAAGCAGCACACGATCGCATCGAATGTGGCGTCAGGGTAGGGTACGTGGCCGCTGTCGATGGTGTGGAATCGTGCCGTCGGTTGCGGGGTCTGCGACCGGGCGAGCGCGACCATGTCGGTGCTGATGTCGACACCGATGACCTGCGCTGTGGCTCCGGCGTCGAGGAGGCGTCGTGAGACTTTTCCGCTGCCGCACCCGTAATCGAGCACGACCGCCTCTCGGCCGCAAGCGGTCTGGAGGTCGTTCACGAGCGGGGTGTAGGCGAGTCGGGTTTCGACATAGTCGTCGTAGGCATCGAACCCTGCTGATACTGCCGGAGTCGTCCATGATGTCGTCACTGCTGCACCGCCCTCACGCTCGCGTTTTCGATGCTGGGCCATCGATTCACGACCAGCTCCCGGTGGAGGGGGTGGAGGTCGCCGATCATCGATGGGTCGACTGGTCGCTGACATTGGATCTGCCGGTGGATCCAGAACAGGCGGACAATGTCGACCCACGCTTCTGGAAGGTCAGACGCCGCCAGTGCGCGGCCTGGGAGCCTGTCTGCACGGATCGACTGCTCCAAGTCCAATACCTGGTGCACCTGGTCCAGGCTCGCTCCCGAGGGTAGCCGTGGAAGTAGGGTGGCTTCCTCCACGATCGTCTGCTCATCGCCGTCGAGGAGGCTGCCCACCTTGGTGAGGTCTTTTTCGTAGATGTGGATCGAGCCGACATTGTGGATGTACACGCCCGGAGCCAGTCCCAGCATCGAGGCGAGGAATTCTTGGACGAACGTGAAGGAGAACGTGTCGTTGAGCAGTCCCATGTAAGCGTCATTGGCGCGCATGAACGCGACCATGTGCAAACGGTCGTCACGGCGCAATAGCTGGAGAGCTAGCGTGCAGGAGACGTCGATGTTGCGGCGGTAGATGTCTTCGGAGTCGTCAAAGATCTGCAGGACGGCACGTTTGCTCGCAGGGTCATCGTCGTTGAGGATGTTGACGATTCGTTCGATCGCGGTCTCGCCGCCGACGTCTCTGAGCAGTTTGGGACCATACCCCGTGCCCGGCAGGCTGAGACCGTCGGGACTGTACCGGCTCATCGAGGGCGCGTAGGTGCGGATGAAGTCGAGGTCGTTCTTCCCCGAGAGATACCACAG
Source organism: Kocuria sp. APC 4018 (assembly GCF_030407675.1). Classification (NCBI taxonomy): domain Bacteria; kingdom Bacillati; phylum Actinomycetota; class Actinomycetes; order Micrococcales; family Micrococcaceae; genus Kocuria; species Kocuria sp. APC 4018. The sequence goes on from NZ_JASDCY010000070.1 coordinate 8,994, forward strand.
TGCTTCGGCGTAGTTGAAGATGATGTTCTGCCGACGCGACCGCGCCAAGCAATATCGCCGGGCGGGGTTGGTCAGGCGCGCGGTGAAGCCGATGATTTCGCGTTCGTCCTGCCCACGGGGACTGTTCTGGTATTCGAACCCGGTGTAGACCTGTCGCAGTGAATCCAGGTAGAGCGTGTGGAGGTCGGGATACTCAGGCTTCACTGACGACTCCTGCCTGCACGCGCTCGATCGTAGCGAGGATGCGTGGCGCGGTGGGCTGCTCGGGATCGATAGTCATCATCTCAACGTAGGCGACCGCTGGGAGGCCCCGGACGAGGAACGCGTACTCAGCTCCCTCTTCGAGGAGCAAGACCATGGGCTTCTTCCAGGCTGAGGCCCACCCGATCTCGATATGCGTGCCCGGGGACGCGGGTGCACCCGGGAACGCGACGAAGACATCACAGGCGGCGATCTCCCTGTAGTCGATGCTTGTGCACTCGCTGGGTTCCATGAACTCACGACCCCAGCCCTCTCTGCGGTGGGCGCAGTGCACATCCCACCCCTGGGCTTCGAAGAAGTCGATGATCGAGGTGTACTTGTCGATCTCGGCATCGCCCATCACATGGGTGTCGGCATCGACGAGAGCTTTGAACGGGCCTGCGAGAAACATCTTTCGCGTCATAGTCACGGCTCCTTTCATGAGTCGAAGTGGTTGGCCCCGAACGCGAGGAACGAGGCGGGGCTGTTCTACATCCCTACCCGCGCGGCCAGAACTGGTGGAAATGGTGCAAAGGACCATGCCCCTGGCCGACGTCGAGGCGACCGCTGGCAACCAGAGCGCCTTGCAGGTAGGTTTTCGCCTGGTCCACACTTTCGGGCACCGAGTGGCCGGGCAGCAGCGCAGTGATTGCCGAGGACAAGGTGCAACCGGTGCCGTGGTCGTTGAGGGTCTCGACCCGGGGAGACGAGTAGGTGGAGACCCCGTCGGGGCCGGCGAGGTAGTCGACACTGACCGTCTCGTTCGTGAGGTGCCCGCCTTTGAGCAGCGTCCACTGACAGCCCAGTCCACGCAACTGGGTGGCTTGGTCCTCCATCTGCCGCAGATTGGTGGCATCCTCGGTATCGAGGAGCACAGCGGCTTCGGGAAGATTCGGGGTGATGACCGTGGCCAGCGGCACGAGGGTGTCCCGGATGGCCGCCGCCGCATCGTCGTCCAGCAGCCTGTCGCCGCTCTTGGCGACCATCACCGGATCCAGGACCACGGTCTCGGCTTCGTGGTGGTGCAGGCGATCGGCGATGACTTCGGTGATGGCGGCGTTGGCGACCATACCGATCTTCACCGCGTCGACACGCACATCGTCGAACACCGCATCGATCTGCTCACCGACGAACGACGGATCAAGGGGCATGAACGAGCGCACACCGCGCGTGTTCTGCGCCACGACCGCGGTGATCACGGCCATGCCGTAGGTGCCAATCGCTGAGAAGGCTTTGAGATCGGCGTGGATGCCTGCCCCACCGGTGGGGTCGGTTCCTGCGATGGATAGGACGTTGGAGATCGTCATGAACACCCTTCCTTCTGCTGCTGTGCGGCGGCGTACCGAGCGACCTCCGCGACATCCTTGCTCAGGGTCACCCGGGCTTCATCGACTTCGTCGAGGGCGAACCAGCGCGCTTCGAGGGCATCGTCGCCAGCGTGGGGTTGCCCCGAGTGCCACCGGCAGAGCACGGCGACGAGCACGAAATGACTGTCCAACGGTCCGTTTTCGTCTTGGCTGAACGCGTCAACGGAGGTCAAGACACCGGTGGCCTTACCGATGATGCTGGTTTCTTCACGGAGTTCGCGTTCGGCGGCTCGGGTGATTGTTTCTTCGAATTCTATCTTCCCACCCGGGAAACCCCAGAATCCTGCATCGGGAGGGTTCGCACGTCGCACTAAAAGAACATGGTCGTCTTTGATGAGGACAGAAATGACCGCAGCCCTTGGGTACGCGTGAAATGAGGAAGTGTCAGGAACGACAGCATTAGACACTGTGACCTCCCATTGTGGAGGCCAGCGAGGGAAAGAAGCCCTGCTAGACCAGTCCCTTCGCCAGCATGATCCGGATCAGGTTCTAGGGTCACCACGCTGACAACGTCCAGTGGTATCTCAGCCCCTTGACGGAACACCCCTCGGTACGACCCGAGTCTACCAGAACGCCGTCACAGATACACCCGGCGCGGATAGGCCGCTGCCGGGGGCTGGTGTTGGGATCGCCTGCGCACCTATCCCAGTGATGTGTCCGTCGCCCTGCTCCCGCAGGACCGGCACCGCTGCCTGCATGAACCAGGGCGCGCCGAAGACGTTGGTGTCGAAGTTCGCCTTGGCCTCGTCGAAGTCGAGCTCTTCGATCGCTCCGGTGTAGCTGTAGCCCGCGTGCCGACTGCAATGTCAATCCGGCCGAAGCGCTCGCGCACCTCTGCGACGGCGGCAAACACGTCCTTCCGGCCCCTCACGTCCAGAGCACGCACGAACACACGCTCCCCGAACCGATCGGCGAGCTCCGCCAGGGGCTCCACTCCCCGCGCCGTCACCGCGACGCTGTCTCCTCGCTCCAGGGCAGTTTCTGCCCAGATCCTGCCGAGATCTCTGGACGCCCCCGTGATGAACCACACCTTCGCTACCAGGACCACTCTCCTTGACGACACTAATGACGCGACCGCGCCATCGTCCGCGACGTCGTCCAGGCCAACCTCACGATCGACATAGTTCGGGCCGCATTCATCCCCGTGCTGGTCTGGGGGGGGGTGCCCCTATGTTTTAAGTCAAGGGGAGCCGCCAGATTCTTCAAGAATATTCGGTAGGAGTCGAAAGGCAGGGATGATCGGTCTGGGAACCAGCTCCCGGACTGATCTGGTACTCCGCTACGGTTCGGTTCAGGCGGCGGTCGCCACCTCGGGTGTATGGAAGTAGGAGCCGTCGCGCAGCATCGCATACAGCACGTTGCAGCGCCTGCGCGCTAACGCGATCAGGGCTTGGTTGTGCTTCTTATGTTCGGCCCGTTTCTTGTCGTAATACGCCCTCGACAGCGGGTCTTTCAACGCCGCGAACGCGGATAGGAACAACGCTCGTTTGAGGATCTTGTTCCCCCGCCGGGACGAGTGATCTGCTCGGATCGAGGTTCCCGATCGCCATGTCACCGGTGCCAGTCCGGCATACGATGCGAGGTGTCCGGCTGATTCGAAGTCCTTACCCACGATCTCAGTCAGGATCCTCGCAGCAGTCCTGACGCCGACTGCCGGCATCGACGTCAGGAGTTCGAAAAGCGGATGCGCCTCGACCAATTCCTCGATGCGCACCAGTACCTCATCCCGCGACGATCGTGTCTGCGCCAACGACGCGGCCAGCTGGGGCAGGACGAGGCCGGCGGCGTCGGTACCTGATACCACCACCGTCTGCCCGTCGAGTGCGGTGAAGATCGCGGTCGCCCACCGCTTCCACGCCCGCGGTGCCTGCTTGCGCAGCAGCGTCTCGACTCGGTGCTTCCCGGCACGACGCAAGACTTTGGGCGTCGGGTACTTCGCCAATAGAGCCAGCATCGCCGGATGGTCCAGGTGCGGACCGATGACGGTCTCCAGTCCGGGGTGGATCTGAGTCAGCAGGCCCCGGATCCGATTCGACGTCGCCGTGGCCTGTTTCGTCAGGTCATCGTCATAGCCGCACAACATCGACAACTCGGCGACGTTCTCATCAGCAAGGGACTGCCGCACCGATAGGTGACATCTGATCTGGCTTGCCCGTTGGGCGGCCTGGAAGGACGTGCATCATGCCCGCTGCCTACCCCCAGGAGTTCCGTGAAGACGTCGTGCGAGTGGCCCGGTCCCGTGAGGACGGCGTCACCATCGCGCAGATCGCGAAGGACTTCGGCGTCCACGAGATGACGCTGCACAAATGGATCCGCCAAGCAGACATCGACGACGGCAATCGCCCCGGGAAGACCCGTGAGGACTCGACGGAACTGCGCGAGCTCCGCCGCCGGAACCGGTTGCTGGAGCAGGAGAACGAGGTCCTGCGTCGTGCTGCCGCCTACCTGTCCCAGGCGAACCTGCCGGGAAAAGGTGGTACCCGCTCGTGAGCGAGCTCGCCGCTGACAACATTCCCGTCGCGGTGTCCCTGCGGGTCTTGAAGCTCTCCCGTCAGCCCTACTATCGCTGGCGGCACCAGCAGGTCACCACAGCCGAGCTGACCGAGGCCTACCGAGCAAACGCACTGTTGGACGCCCACCGCGACGACCCCGAGTTCGGCTACCGGTTCCTCGTCAGTGAAGCCGCAGAGTCCGGCGAGGTGATGTGTGAGCGGACGGCGTGGAGGATCTGCCGGGACAACCAGTGGTGGTCCGTGTTCGGAAAGAAGCGCGGCAAGAACGGGAAGCGCCCTGGACCGCCCGTCCATGACGACCTTGTGAAGCGGGACTTCTCCGCCGATGACGTCAACGAGCTGTGGCTGACCGACATCACCGAGCACTGGACCGACGAGGGCAAGCTCTACCTCTGCGCGATCAAGGACGTGTTCTCCGGCCGGATCGTGGGCTACTCGATGAGCGACCGGATGAAGGCTTGTCTCGCGGTGAATGCCCTGGACAACGCGGTATCTCGACGCCGTGACGCCGCCGGTTGCATCGTGCATTCGGATAGAGGCTCTCAGGGCGGATTCAACTGGTTGTCGCAACACCCTGATCGTGAGGGTGTGTGGTGGGACGAGATCCAGAGGAATCAGC
>NZ_JASDCY010000007.1:0-67759 GCF_030407675.1 Kocuria sp. APC 4018
CGAGCGTCCTGCTCACGAGCCGCCCGCACCCGCGGCTGCACCGGCCCCCACGGGAGCGCCCGCGCCCCAGGATCCTCCGGCCCCGAAGGCTCCGTCTGCGCCCAAGCCTCCGGCCGCGCCCCACCCCTCGGGCGCTCCGAAGCCCCAGGCCGGTCCGAAGCCCCCGGCGGCTCCCAAGGCGCCGCCCGCTCCCCACGCTCCGGGCGCGTCGCACCCGGTGGACGCCGCACACCCCGCCCTCGCCCCGGCCGAGTCCGTGGCACGCGCCAGGAAGTTCGGCCGTGCGGACGAGAACGGCACCGTGTACGTGACCGTGCGGGACGCGGAGCACGAGTGCGGCCAGTTCCCGGACGCCACCCCCGACGAGGCGCTCGCGTACTTCGCGCGCAAGTTCGACGACGCCGAGGCTCAGGTCGCGCTGCTCGAGCAGCGCATCGCGGCCAGGGCTCCGGCCGGTGAGATGCGCAAGACCGTGGCGCACGTGCGCGAGCAGGTGGACGCGCACACCATGGTGGGCGACCTCGTGGACCTCTCCACCCGCCTGGACACGCTCGAGGACGCGATCCGCGTGGCCCTGGACCGTGAGCGCGAGGAGGCGAAGGCCCACAAGGCGGAGCAGCTCGCGCGGCGCACCGCCATCGTGGAGGAGGCCGAGAAGGTGGCGGGCCAGGACCCGGAGAAGACGCAGTGGAAGCACTCGTCCTCCCGCATGGCCGAGCTGTTCTCGCAGTGGCAGGAGCACCAGAAGTCGGGCGGTCGGCTGTCCAAGTCGGACGAGGACGCCCTGTGGAAGCGCTTCCGCAAGGCGCGCACCACGTTCGACCGGCACCGCAAGGCGTTCTTCTCGTCCCTGGACGAGACCAACGCCAAGGCCAAGCGCGTCAAGGAGGCCCTGATCGCGGAGGCCGAGGCGCTCTCCTCGTCCACGGACTGGGGCGAGACCGCCGGGAAGTACCGCGAGCTCATGGACCGCTGGAAGCAGTCCCCGCGCGCGTCCCGCAAGGACGACGACGCCCTGTGGGCCCGGTTCCGCGCCGCCCAGGACGTGTTCTTCGACGCCCGCACGGCCGCGAACGAGCAGATCGACAAGGAGTTCGAGGGCAACCTGAAGGTCAAGGAGCAGCTGCTCACGGAGGCCAGGCAGATCCTGCCCGTGAAGGACCTGGCCGCAGCCAAGAAGCAGCTCGCGTCCATCCAGCAGCGCTGGGAGGAGGCGGGCAAGGTGCCCCGCGCCCACATGCGCCGCGTGGAGAACGAGCTGCGCTCCGTGGAGGACGCCGTCAAGAAGGCCGAGGACGAGAAGTGGCGGCGCACCGACCCCGAGACCAAGGCCCGCTCCAACTCCATGCTGTCCCAGCTGGAGAACAAGATCGCGGACCAGCGGGCGGCTGTGGAGGCCGCCCGGGCCGCGGGCAACGAGAAGAAGGCCGCGTCCCTCGAGAAGGACCTCGCCACGAGCGAGCAGTGGCTCGCCACGCTACAGGCCTCCGCGTCCGAACTCGGCTGAGCTCAGCCTCGACCCCGCGTCACCAGCGCCCCCGCACCGAACGGTGCGGGGGCGCTGCCCGTCCGTTCTCCACAGGTGCCCGGCTTCCCTGCCACGGGGCCGCGCCGTGCGGTGGGATGGGGGCATGACGTCCCTCGCACCCCCGCCGCCCGCCACTGGCACCCGGCACGACGCCGCGGTCACCGTGTTCCTCCCGGGCCACCCGTTCAGCCGGGCCGAGCTGCACGCCATGACCGTGGACGGTGTGCTGCGCCGTGAGCTGCTGGGCGCGCACGTGCACGCGTGGCAGCCCGTCTCCCACGGCATTCGTGCCGCGGTCCTGGGGCGGGTCCTGCCCGGTCACCTGCAGCGCCGGGGTGTCCTCGGCCGGATGGGGGCCGCGTGGTTCTACCGGTGCGCACCGGAACCGGATCCCGTGCCCGTGCTCGTGGACAAGTCCGCGCGCACCACCACCACGGTGCCCGCCGGGATCGTGCTGCACCAGACGAGCTTCGCCCCGGAGGACCTGGTGGCCCACCACGGCATTACGCTCACCACACCGCGGCGCACCGCGCTGGACCTGGCGCTGCACGTTCCGGGACCTCCCGGCGACGCCGCCCTGCTGGCCATGCTGGGACACGACCGGCTGTCGTGCTCGTCCGCCCAGCTCATCCGTGACCTGGAGACGATGCCCAAAACCCCCGGCCGCCGCGCCGCCCTGGCCAGGGTGCGCAAGCTCGACCGGGCGCTCGGCGGGGCCACCGCGGCGCCACGCAGCGGCCGCGCCCCGGCGTGAAGTGCCGCGCCCCGGCGGCGCTCGGCGGGCGCATGCCCGTGCGAGGTGCCAAGGCCGGCGGGGGGCGGTCAGCAGGGTGCGCTCAGCAAGACCTGGCGCGGGCACCGCGGCACCGCTGGCGGCCACGGGGTACGAGGGCCCAGGGGGGTGCGAGCGCCCACCGCGCGTTCCCTCAGGAGGCGACGGGGCGGTGGCCCGACACGCGGTACACGTCGTACACGCCGTCGATGCGCCGCACCTGGTTCAGCACGTGGTCCAGGTAGCGGGTGTCCCCCATCTCGAACGAGAACCGGGAGATCGCCAGGCGCGCCCGGGAGGTGTGGACCTGCGCGGAGAGAATGTTGACGTGGTTCTCGGACAGCACCCGGGTCACGTCGTACAGCAGGGACTTGCGGTCCAGCGCCTCCACCTGGATCTCCACACGGAACAGGGAGGACTGGGTGGGCGCCCACGCCACGTCCTTGACGCGGTCGTCGCCCTCGGGGACCACCTTCATGTTCGCGCAGTCCCTGCGGTGCACGGAGATCCCGGAACCGCGCGTCACGAAGCCCACGATCTCGTCCGGCGGCACCGGGGTGCAGCACCGGGCGATCTTCACGTAGACGTCCGAGGCTCCCTGCACCACGACGCCCGCGTCCGTGGCTCCGGCGCGCACGGGCTGGGTGACCCGGGTGTTCTCGGCCAGGTCCTCCTCGGTCCCCTCCGCACCGCCCAGGTGCTCCAGCAGCTTCTCGACCACCTGGTGGGCGCTGACCGCGTCCGAGCCGAGGGCCTCATAGAGCGCCGCAACGTCCCCGCGGTTGAAGTCCTGGGCCACCGCGAGCAGGGACTCGCTCGTCACCGTGCGCTGCAGCGGCAGGTGGTGCTTGCGCAGGGCCTTGGTCAGCAGCTCCTTGCCGCGCTCGATCGCCTCCTCCCGGCGCTCCTTGGAGAACCACTGCCGGATCTTGGTCCGAGCGCGCGGCGAGCCCACGAACTTGAGCCAGTCCTGGGAGGGTGCGGCCTGCTCGGACTTGGAGGTGAGGATCTCCACGCGGTCGCCGTGCTGCAGCTGCGAGGACAGCGGGGCCAGTTTGCCGTTGACCCGGGCGCCGATCGTGCGGTTGCCCACCTCCGTGTGCACCGCGTAGGCGAAGTCCACCGGGGTGGACCCCGTGGGAAGGGCCATGACCTCGCCCTTGGGCGTGAACACGTACACTTCGGCGGTGTTGATCTGGTATCGCAGGGAGTCCAGGAAGTCCGAGGAGTCCTTGGCCTCCTCCTGCCACGAGACCAGCGAGCTGAGCCAGTTCAGCTCGCCCTCCTTGGCCTTGGGCGTGGCGGAGTTCGCCTGGTTGACCTTGTCCTTGTACTTCCAGTGCGCGGCCACGCCGTACTCGGCGCGGCGGTGCATCTCGTGGGTGCGGATCTGGATCTCCACCGGGCGCCCGTTCGGACCGATCACCGTGGTGTGCAGCGACTGGTACATGTTGAACTTGGGCATCGCAATGTAGTCCTTGAACCGCCCGGGCAGCGGCCGCCACTTGGCGTGCAGCACGCCCAGCGCCGCATAGCACTCGCGCACCGAGTCCACGAGCACGCGCGCGGCCTGCAGGTCGTGGATCTCGTCGAAGTCCTTCCCGCGCACGATCATCTTCTGGTAGATCGAGTAGTAGTGCTTGGGCCGTCCCGTGATGGTGGCTTCAATCCCGGAGCCCTCCAGGGCCTCCGCGATCTGACCCCGGATCTCCGCGAGGTGGCGCTCCCGCTCAGGTGTGCGCTCCCCCACCATGCGCACGATCTCGTCGTACACCTTGGGGTACAGCGCGGCGAAGGAGAGGTCCTCGAGCTCCCACTTGATGGTGTTCATGCCCAGCCGGTGGGCCAGCGGCGCGAAGATCTCCAACGTCTCCCGCGCCTTGCGACCCGAGGACTCGGAGGACACGAAGCGCCACGTCCGCGCGTTGTGCAGCCGGTCCGCGAGCTTGATGACCAGCACGCGGATGTCCTTGGCCATGGCCACGATCATCTTCCGCACGGTCTCCGCCTGGGCGTTCTCCCCGTACTGGATCTTGTCCAGCTTGGTCACGCCGTCCACGAGCGCGGCGACCTCCTCGCCGAACTCCTCGCGCAGCTCGTCCAGGGTGTAGGGGGTGTCCTCCACCGTGTCGTGCAGCAGCCCGGCAACGAGCGTGGCCCCGGTCATCCCGAGCTCCGCGAGGATCGTGGTCACGGCCACGGGATGGGTGATGTACGGGTCCCCGGACTTGCGCTTCTGACCCTCGTGGTGGGCGTCCGCCACCTGGAAGGCGCGTTCCAGGACCGTGAGGTCCTCGTCCGGGTGGGTGCTCTGCACGGTGCGCAGCAGGGGCACCAGGATGGGCGAGCTGGGCACGGACTCCCCGCTCAGCACGGACAGCGTGGACCGTGTGCGCTCGCTGCGCCCGGGGAAGACCGCGCGGCCGAAGACCGGCCGTGATGCCGGCAGCACGTAGTGGGTGCCGCCCGCGGGGGTGCTTCCGGCCCTGCGTGACGGGGCCGGCGCGCGGAGCGGCTCGGTCGCGCGCTCAGGCGCCTGACCCGAGGTGGCGTGGTCGTCGCTGGAGGCGGACACGTCCACCGCGGCACGGTCGACCCGGGGATCGGACTGGCTAGACATGATCCGTCGCCTCCTTAGCGTGGCCGCGGTGGCCGAGGACGTGGTGGGCCTGATCTGCGCGGCTGATGGTCCAGTCTAAGGCCGTGGCCCCCGTGCACAGTGCACGGGGGCCACGGTCACCGCGCTCGCGGTGACGAGGGGTCGGGGCGGACACCCGGTCTCACGCGGAGACCGGGTCCGAGCTGACCGGGGGCGCGTCGGTGGTGCGCTGCTCGAGCACCTCCCGGCTCTGCTGCCGCACGGCGGGCTCACGGTCCCGCAGCCACGAGTACAGCGGCGCAGCTACGAACAGGGTGGCCAGCGTGCCCACGATGATGCCCACGAACAGGGACAGCGAGAGGTCCTTGAGCGTTCCCGCACCCAGCAGGTAGGCACCGATGAACAGGATGGAGCCCACGGGCAGGATGCCCACCACGGACGTGTTGATCGAGCGCACCAGCGTCTGGTTCACGGCCAGGTTCACCTGCTCCGCGTAGGTGCGCTTCTTCCGCTCCCCCGGCGCGGTGCCGTCCAGCAGCCCGGAGGTGTTCTCCCGCACCTTGTCGAAGACCACCACGGAGTCGTACAGCGAGTAGGAGAGCACCGTGAGGAAGCCGATGATCGCCGAGGGCGTCACCTCGAAGTCCACGAGCGCGTAGATCCCCGCGGTGATCACGATCGTGGTCAGCATTGCCGCGATCGCGGAGACCGACATCTTCCACGTGCGGAAGTACAGGGCCATCAGCGCCAGCGCCAGCGCCACGAACACGAGCAGACCCCACAGCGCCTGCTGCGTGACGCCCTGACCCCACGTGGGACCCACGAAGGTGGAGGTGACCTGGTCCTCGCCCACCCCGTACGCGTCCTGCAGCTCGTGCTTCAGCGCGAGCGTCTGGTCGTCGTCCAGCTGCTGGGTCTGCACCCGGACGGTGCCGGGGGCGATGTTGGTCACGGTGGCCTCCTGCGTGCCCGCCGTGTCCGCCACGGCGCGCTCCCCCACGGAGACGTCCGGGTTCTCCACACCGGAGACCGTGAACTCGGACCCGCCCGTGAAGTCGATGCCCAGGTTGAAGCCGCCCTTGACCACGGGAATCAGGATGGAGACCACGACCAGGGCGAGGCTCACAGCCAGCCAGAGACCACGCTTCTGCACGAAGGGGTAGGACGTGCGACCACTGTGCAGGTCGTTGCCGAAACGCGCGAGACGGTTGCTCATCGCTGGTCCTCCTGGGGGTCGGTGCGAACGGCGGAGGAACCCGCCCGGTCGGTGTCCTCGGTGGGCGACGCCGCATCAGCCGTGGGCGCGCCGGCCCCGGTGCCGCTGCCCGCACCACTCGCGCTCGCGGCGCCGTCGCGCGGTTCCGTGCCGTCGGTGGTGGGGTGCGCGGCGGTCTCCGTGCCGCTGCTCTGCTGGGCAGCGCGGCGGCGTCGTTCGGCGATCGTGAGACCGTCCGAGTCCTCCGGCGTGCGAATCCTGCCGGCGCCGCGGTACAGCGGCACGGCGTCGAGGGCCTCGGGGTCGAGCCCCGAGTTCTTGGCGCCCGATCCGAAGTACCGGGTGCGTGCCAGCAGCACCATCACGGGGTGGGTGAACAGGAACACGACCATGAGGTCCGCGATGGCCGTCAGGCCCAGGGTGAACGCGAAGCCGCGCACGTTGCCCACGGCCACGAAGTACAGCACCACCGCGGCCAGCAGGTTCACGGCCTTGGAGGCGAGGACCGTCTGACGGGCCCGCTGCCAGCCGTGGTCCACGGCCGCGGGAATGGTGCGCCCGGCCCGGATCTCGTCGCGGATGCGCTCGAAGTACACGATGAACGAGTCCGCCGTCTGACCGATCGCGACCACGAGGCCCGCCACGCCGGCCAGGGACAGCCGGTAGTTGGCGCCCCAGCCCAGCAGAGTGATGGCGAGGTAGGTGATGACACCGGCCACCACGAGCGAGGCGATGGTCACGAGGCCCAGCCAGCGGTACTGGAACAGCGAGTAGATGCAGACCAGCGCCAGGCCGATCAGACCGGCGATGATGCCCATCTGCAGCTGGTTGCTGCCCAGGGTCGCGGAGACCTGCTGCTCCGACTCGATCGTGAAGGAGACGGGCAGCGCGCCGTACTTCAGCTGCTCGGACAGGAACTTGGCCTCGTCCTCGGTGAAGTCACCCGTGATCTGGGCCTTGCCGTCGGAGATCACGGAGTTCATGGTGGGCGCGGAGACCACCGAGCCGTCCAGGACGATCGCGAACTGCGAGCGGGGGTCCTGCTGGCCGCCCTGGCCGTAGCCGTAGAGCCGCTCCGAGAGCTGCTTGAACGTCTCGGTGCCCTGCTCGTTGAACTGGAGGTTCACCGCGTAGCCGCCCGTGGCGTTGCCCTGCGAGTTCGTGGCCGGGCCGTAGGAGGCGTCGTCGATGTCCGTGCCGGGGATCTCCACCGGGCCCAGGATGTACTTGGCGTTGCCCTGGGGATCGCACGCCACGGTGGCCTTGTCCTGCGGCTGGGTCTCCCGCTCCTTCTGCGGCTGGGGTGCGCTGCAGTCGAGGGCCTCGTACTGGGCGAACAGCTCGGGGGTGATCCAGCGGGGGTCCGAGGAATTCTCGGGGGCCGACTTGGCCTTGGGCACGTCCTTGGGGTCCGTGCGCTGCTCCTTGGGGGTGGCCTCCCCCGGGCCCGTGACGATGACCGGCCGGAACGCCATCTGCGCCGAGGTCTGGATGAGCTCACGGGTCTCCGCGGACGGCGTGCCCGGCAGGGACACCACGATGTTGTTGCCGGACTGGGTGGTGATCTCCGCCTCGGAGACACCCGCGCCGTCCACGCGCTGGCGGATGATCTCCACCGCCTGGTCCAGCTGCTCCTGGGTGATCTCCTGCCCCGCCTGCTCCCCCTGCAGGGACGGCGTGAGCACCATCTGCGTGCCGCCCTCGAGGTCGAGGGCGAGCTTGGGGGCCCAGCCGGTGCGGTCGGTCGTGACGCCGTACACCAGCAGCCCGGCCAGCAGGGCGATGACCGCCACCAGGGCCACGAGGGACCCGCGGGCCCTGGCCGCCGCCGCGGCGGCCCCGGTGCGGGGCTTCCTGGTCCGGGGTGACGACGTGGACTTCCGGGCGGAGCCGGAGTCCTCGGCGGAGCCCTTGCGCCGCCGCCGGGATGACGTCGAGGCCTTCGGAGACTCCGAGGTCTCCGAGCTCTTCTTCTGTGCTGCCATTGCCGTCCTTCGAGGAGACCGTGACCGGACGCGCACGCCGGCCACCACATGAGAAACGGGCCGAGGTCCTCGGCCCGTCTCTCATCGGGGGGATGTCAGATGGTGGGGTTGCCGTGCTCGCCGCGGCCGCGGGGGTCGGTCCCGTTCCCGGGCTCGGTGCGGTCCACGCCGTCAACCGTGGGAGCGGAGCCGCCTGTGACGTCACCGTGGGAGGAGGTGCCGCGGGTCGGGTCGTCGTGCATCGGGGCGTCGTGCTCGGCCGCGGTGCCGTGGGTGGAAACGGCGTCCTGCTCGGCGTGTGCGGCGGTGGAGCCGTCGGCGGGGAGCTGGGCGGCGTGGTGCTCTGCGGAGTCCGTCTCCGGGGTCTCGTCCACCACGGTGGTCACGGTCTGCGAGTGGACGGTCACGAGCTGGCCCGGGGCAATCTCCAGGACGGCCTTGTTGTTCTCGCGGTCCATCTCGTGCAGGGTGCCGAACAGCCCGAAGCTCGTCATCACCTGTGTGCCGGGGCCCATGCTGGCCTGCTTGGTCTTCATCTCGGCCTGGGCCTTCTTCTGTCGCCGCATGGGCAGCCACAGCAGCAGCACCATGGCCAGGAGCATGACGGGAAGGAACCAGGCACTCCCGCCGCCGGTGGCTGCCTGCTGGGTCTCTGCGAGGATGGTCACGGAGAATCCGATCTGTCGAGGGATGAGGGACTCGGGTGCACGGACCCCGGGACACACCGGTGCCGATACGGGCCCACACACGAATTCCTCCCAGCTTAGGGGATGGATCTGGTCACCCGCTGGATGCATCTCCCGGTGACGGGTCTGCGGCGAGCGCGGACCTCAGGGAGGGATCCTTGAACGCGGCGTGCTCGGGAACCTCCAGGTCCAGGTGCTCCCACGCCGCGGCCATGGCGATCCTGCCCCGGGGCGTGCGGCCGAGCAGGCCCTCACGGACCAGGAAGGGTTCGGCGACCGTCTCCACGGTCTCGGTCTCCTCCCCCACCGCAATGGCCAGCGTGGACAGGCCCACCGGGCCGCCGTTGAACTTGCCCACCAGCGCTGAGAGCACGTTGCGGTCCAGCCGGTCCAGCCCGCGGGCGTCCACCTCGTACATGTCCAGCGCGGCCCCGGCGGCGCGGGCGTCGATGCGCTCCACACCGTGCACGAGTGCCCAGTCCCGCACGCGGCGCAGCAGCCGGTTGGCGATGCGGGGGGTGCCGCGCGAGCGCGAAGCCACTTCCGTGAAGGCCTCGGAGGTCATGGTGAGGTCCAGCAGCCCCGCGGAGCGGCGCAGCACGAGCTCGAGCTCCGGGACCGAGTAGAACTCCAGGTGCCCGGTGAAACCGAAGCGGTCCCGCAGCGGTCCGGGCAGCAGACCGGCACGGGTGGTGGCGCCCACCAGCGTGAAGGGTGGCAGGTCCAGGGGAATGGAGGTGGCGCCGGCGCCCTTGCCCACCACGATGTCCACGCGGAAGTCCTCCATGGCCATGTAGAGCATCTCCTCCGCCGGGCGGGACATCCGGTGGATCTCGTCCAGGAAGAGCACCTCCCCGTGGGTCAGGGAGGAGAGGATGGCCGCGAGGTCCCCCGCGTGCTGGATGGCGGGGCCCGAGGAGATCCGCAACGGGACCTCCAGCTCCTCCGCGATGATCATCGCCAGGGTGGTCTTGCCCAGACCCGGCGGACCGGAGAGCAGCACGTGGTCCGCGGTGCGCCCGCGCAGCTTGGACGCCTCGAGCACCAGCGAGAGCTGCGCGCGCACACGCTTCTGCCCCACGAAGTCGTCCAGCGTGCCCGGCCGCAGCGACGCCTCCAGCTGCTGGTCGTCGTAGTCCCCCTCGGCGCCCACGAGGCGCTGCCGCCCCGCGGCCCCGCGCTCCTCCACAGCCATGCTCAGCGCCTCCCGGTGGGCGCGTGCGTGGTGCCCTTGGAGGTACCGAGCCAGGACAGGACGGCGCGCAGGATCTCGGCCAAGTTGCCGGAGTCACCGAGCTCGGGCTGGGTCTGCAGGGCGTCCTCGATGCCGCGGACGGCGTCCTTCTCGTTCCACCCCAAGCCCGTGAGGGCATCGACCACCTGGTCCCGCCACACCGGCATCTGCGGCTGGGAAGCCTGTTGCACGGGAGGTTCGGGGAGCACGAGCTTGTCCGCGAGCTCCAGCACGATCCGCCGCGCGGACTTCGGCCCGATGCCCGGCACGGCCGTGAACGCCTTGTCGTCCCCGGCCGCGATGGCCCGGCGGGCGTCGTCGGGCCCGAGCACGGAGACGGCGGCGAGCGCGGTGCGCGGCCCCACGCCGGAGACTCCCAGCATGACCGAGAAGATCTCCTTCTCGTCCGCCTGGGCGAAGCCGAACAGCAGCGGGGCCTCGTCCTTTCGGGCGATGTAGGCGGTGTGCAGCCGCGTGGTGGCTCCCACCCGCAGACCGGACAGGGTGTGCGGGCTCGCGTGGACCTCGATGCCGAAGCCCGAGACCTCCACCACGGCCAGGGTGGCGCCCACGAAGGCCACCTCACCGGTCACCGAGGCAATCACGACTGCTCCCCTCTCCCGGCCGGGGCCGGGCTCGTGCGCCCACCGGTTCCGGGGGCTGGGTGGTGCGGGGGCGGCTGCCCCGGCGCTCGGGCGCGGCAAGTGCCGCGTCGGATTCGAACACGTGTGCGAACGGTTCTGGGCCACTGTACCAACGGGGGCGCCACGGCGGGGGGACAGTGCAACGGGGCGTGGACCACCGCCACCCGTGGGGCACCGTGGCAGGCGAGAACGGTGCAGCCGGCGGCGGTCCCGCTCGACCGCGGATAGGCCGATGGAGTCTGCCGCGCGCCCCTCTCAGCCGCGTTTGCCCCGTGCGGGGCTGCCGCCGCGGGCCCCCGGAGCACGCGAGGCCGACTCCGCCCGGCGCCACGCCTGCTGGGCCGGTGTCAGCGCGGTGGTACCGGTGGTGCCGGTGGACCGTGACGGACGGGACCCGGAGTGGGTGGAGGTGGCCGCCACCGCGTTCATCCCTGCCACCCCGCCGCGCCAGCCGTGGCACACGGCCAGCGCGAGCGCGTCCGCGGCGTCGGCCGGGCGGGGCGGGGCGTCCAGTTTCAGGATGCGCACGACCATCCGGTTCACGGACTCCTTGTCCGCGGAGCCGTCCCCGGTGACCGCGGCCTTGACCTCGGAGGGGGTGTGCCACGCGACCGGGATGCCGCGCCGGGCCGCCGCCGCGATGACCACGCCGGTGGCCTGGGCGGTGCCCACGACCGTGGGCGCGTTGTTCTGCGCGAACACGCGCTCCACCGCCACCACGTCCGGGCGGAAGCGCTCCATGAGCTCGTCCGCGGCCTCCATGATGGTCAGCACACGGTGCTCGAGCGCCTCGTGGGCGCGCGAGCCGCTCACCTGCACGTGCACGAACGTGCCCGTGCGCTGGGCGGACATGTCCACCACGGCGAAGCCGCACCGGGTGAGACCGGGGTCCACCGCGAGCACGCGCTGGGAGCCTGCCGCCTGCGGACGGGCCACGGGCCTACTCGTCGTCCTCGAGCTGGGCCATCACGTCCGCGGGGATGTTCGCGTTGGAGTAGACGTTCTGCACGTCGTCCAGTTCCTCGACCGCGTCCGCGAGCTTGAGGAACTTCCGGGCGCCCTCCGCGTCCAGGTCCACGCTCATGGTGGCCCGGAACTGGGGGTCGTCGTTGTTGTACTCCAGACCGGCCTCGTCCAGCGCCGCGCGGATCGCGGGCAGGTCCGTGGCCTCGCTGACCACCTCGAACACGTCCGACTCGTCCAGGACCTCGTCCGCGCCGGCGTCGAGCACGGCCATCAGGACGTCGTCCTCGGTGAGGCCGTCCGTCTTGGCCACCTCCACCACGCCCTTGCGCTCGAAGAGGTACGCCACCGAGCCGGAGTCCGCCATGGTGCCGCCGTGACGGGTCACGGCCACGCGCACCTCGGAGGCCGCGCGGTTCTTGTTGTCCGTCAGGCATTCGATGTACAGCGCGGTGCCCTGCGGGCCGCGGGCCTCGTAGAGGATCTCGGTGTAGTCGATCGTCTCGCCGGTCAGGCCCGCTCCGCGCTTGATCGCACGGTCGATGTTGTCGTTCGGCACGGAGTTCTTCTTGGCCTTGGACACCGCGAGCTCGAGCGCCGGGTTGCCGGAGGTGTCCGCGCCGCCCATGCGCGCCGCGACCTCGATGCCCTTGATGTACTTGGCGAACGCCTTGGCGCGCTTGGCGTCGATCGCCGCCTTCTTGTGCTTGGTCGTGGCCCACTTGGAGTGACCTGACATGGATGACCTCCTCGAAAGAGTGCGTCCGGCCGTGCTCGGGCCGGACGCGGTGGTGGATTGACTGCCATGATACCGAGCGCGCCCCGTGCCCTGTCACACCGGGGCACGCCCCAGCACCGCCCAGAGGGCCCTGCGGTGCCGCAGGTGCTCGCCGAGCCGCCGGTGCGGGGACACGGTTCGCCGCGGCGACAGGCTCGGTCGACGACGCCGCGCGCTCGCCCCGTGAGGGCCGCGGGCGGCCGACGCCGCGACTCTGGTGGCCGCGGTTCGGCAGGCCGCCGCGGCACGCAGGATGACGACGCCGCATGCCCGCCCCCTGCCGAACGGCCGGGGCCCGCCGGGCGAGCCACGGCAGGTACGGCCGCGAGCGGCGTCGTCGTCCCCCGATCCGTCAGCGGGGCCGGGAGGCCGCGACCTCGCGGGCGCGCTCCGCCAGCGTGTCGTCCGGGCCGACCTCCGGCAGGGACTCCCCGCGCAGGGCGAGGGCCTGGGCGAGCAGGAAGTCCGCCACGCGCGGGTTCTTGGGCAGCAGGGAGCCGTGCAGGTAGCTGCCGAGCACGTTGTGGGTGCGGGCTCCCTCCGTGCCGTCCTCGCCGTTGTTGCCGGCGCCCGAGACGACCGTGGCCAGGGGCTCCTGCCCCGCGCCCAGACGGGTGAGCCCGGAATGGTTCTCGTAGCCCACGATCCGGCCCAGCTCCGGGGACTCGGTGACGATGTTGCCGATCAGCCGCTCGGTGCCGGCCACGGTCTCCAGGTCGAAGATCCCGATCCCGGACAGGGTCTCCCCCGCCCCGGTGCGGAAGCTGCGGCCGAAGAGCTGGTAGAGCCCGCAGATCGCGAGCATGGGCACGCCGCGTTCCACGGCCTCGTGCAGCCGGGGCGCCACGGCCGCGAGGTCCTCGGCCACGCGGAACTGCCCCGAGTCCTGGCCACCGCCGCCCACGAAGAGGTCGGCGTGCTCGGGCCACGGATCACCCGGGTCGTAGTCCACGATCTCGGTGTCCAGACCGTAGCGCTCGGCGCGGCGCTTGAGGGTCAGGGTGTTGCCCCAGTCGCCGTAGATGTTCATGTCCCGGGGGTAGAGCTGCACGATGCGCAGCGGCCCGGAGGTGTTCTCAGCCACGGTGTTCTCCTAGATGGCGGCCACGTGCGTCATGCCGCCCAGGATCTTGCGCAGGGACAGCATGGCCGTGTAGGTGCAGAAGATGCGCATGGGACGGTCCCCGGACTGTGCGATGAACTGCTTCAACGCGTCCTCCAGGTCCGGTTCCACCCCGCCCACGCGCACGAGGTCGTAGTCCAGCCGCAGGGCCATGTCCCACGCGCGCACTCCGGAGACGAGGTCCACCCCGCCCTCCCGGAGGCTGTCGAAGTCCACGTCCCACAGCCAGGAGACGTCCCGGCCGTCCGCGTACTGGTCGTTGATCGCGATCATGGTCGCGTAGTCCTGCGCGGACGCGGATGCCAGCGACAGCCGGAACCCCGCGGGGTTCTTCACCAGCAGCAGCTGCAGGGGCTTGCCGTCCACCGCGATGGTCTCGCCGCGCCCGAAGGCGGGCGTCACGTTGCCGAGCTCGGTCATCAGGGCGGGGACATCGGCGTCGTCCCCCAGCACCTGCAGGCTCACGGCCAGGGCGGCCGCCGCGTTGTACTGGTTGTAGACGCCGTAGAGGTCCACCGTGGCCTCGTGGCTCGTGCCGCGCACGTCCAGCTCCACGCTGCGGGCGTTGACGGCCTCCAGCACGACGTCCGCGTCCGGGCGCCGCGCCGAGGGCACCTGGGAGTCCTGTTCGCCGGGATCCACCTGGCGCAGGCCCTCGCGCATGTCGTCGTCGGACGGGAACATGGGGCGCAGCGCGTCCGAGAGCCCGAACCAGGACACGGCTGTGCCCGCGGAGAGGTCCTCGGCGAGCCCCGCGATCCGGGGGTCCTCGCGGTTGAGCACCACGGTCTCCGTGGTGGCGCGGGCCACCTGGCGCAGCATCCGGCGCGTGGTGTCGATCTCCCCGAAGCGGTCCAGCTGGTCGCGCATCACGTTGAGCAGCAGGCTGATCCGCGGCTGCACCTGCTTCACGAAGTGCACCGCGTGGGCCTCGTCCAGCTCGAGCACCGCGACGTCCGCGTCCAGACGGCCGAACGCGTCCATCTCCGCGAGCAGGGACGCGGCCACACCGCGCACGAAATTCGAGCCCGTGCGGTTGGTGAACACGCGCAGGCCCTGCGAGCGCAGCAGCTGCACGGTCATCTTGGTGGTGGTGGTCTTGCCGTTGGTCCCACTGATCACCACCACGCCGCGGGGCAGCTTGGCGAGCTCCTCCGCGACGAAGCCGGGGTGCAGCTTCTCCATGAACAGGCCGGGGAACGCGGAGCCGCCGCCGCGCAGGCTGGACGTCCAGCGCACCCCCTGGCCGAGGACGCGTACGAGAGGTCGGGACATGGTCTCCATCCTAGTGAGCGGGTGCGGGCACCCGAGTGGTGAACGGGTGCGGGCACCCTCGGTCGCGGACCGGTGGGCCCGCGGGCCGTCAGTCCCCGGGCCAGGCCGCGGCGATGTCCTCGCGCGTGGCCCCCAGGGTCTGGATCAGCGGTTTGGTCTGCGCGAGCACGGGCATGAAGTTGGCGTCACCGGTCCACCGGGGCACCACGTGCTGGTGCAGGTGAGCGGCGAGCGAGCCGCCCGCCGCGGAGCCCAGGTTGAGCCCCACGTTGAACGCCGCGGGACTCGCAACCTCCCGGATCACGCGCACCGCCGTGCGGGTCAGGGTGTTGAGCTCCCACAGCTCGTCGTCCGTGAGCTCGTCCAGGTCCGCCACGTGCCGGTACGGGCACACCAGCACGTGGCCGGGGTTGTACGGGAACAGGTTGAGCACCACGAAGCAGTGCTCGCCGCGGTGCACGATCAGGGAGTCCTCGTCGGAGCGCTGCGGCGCGGTGCAGAACGGGCACCCCGGCGGCTGCTCCACCGATGTGTCCTCCCCGCGCACGTACGCGAGCCGGTGCGGGGTCCACAGCCGCTGGAAGCTGTCCGGCACCCCCGGGACCTCGAACTCGTCCCGGACCACACCGTCCCCGTCCGGCGCCGCGGCGCCCCGCCCGGTCACAGCTGCTCCGGCGCCCGGGTCTGCCCCGACGACGCCGCCGCCGGCTCCTCGACCACGGTGGCGTCCACCGCGACCTCCTCGGCCGGGGCCGTCGGATCCTCGTTGGCGCGTGAGGCCACGTGGCGGGCAATGAGCTCCACGGCCTCCGCCCGGCTCACGCCGTTGTGCTGGGAGCCGTCGCGGAAGCGGAACGACACGGTGCCCGCCTCGGCGTCCTCGCCGCCGGCGATGACCACGAACGGGATCTTGTCCTTGGACGCCGTGCGGATCTTCTTGGGGAAGCGGTCGGAGGAGGTGTCCACCTCCACCCGGATCCCGCGCTCGCGCAGGGACTGGGCGAACTCGTCCAGGTAGTCGTTGAACGCCTCGGCCACGGGGATGGCGCGCACCTGCACGGGAGCCAGCCACGCCGGGAACGCGCCCGCGTAGTGCTCTGTGAGCACGCCCATGAAGCGCTCCACGGAGCCGAACAGTGCGCGGTGAATCATCACCGGGCGCTGCCGGGTGCCGTCCGAGGCCTGGTACTCCAGGTCGAAGCGCTCCGGCAGGTTGAAGTCCAGCTGGATGGTGGACATCTGCCACGTGCGCCCGATCGCGTCCCGGGCCTGCACGGAGATCTTGGGTCCGTAGAACGCGGCGCCCGCGGGGTCCGGGACCAGCTCCAGCCCGGAGTCCTGCGCCACCTCCCGCAGCGTGCGGGTGGCCTCGTCCCAGATCTCGTCCGAGCCCACGAACTTGTTCGGGTCCTTGGTGGAGAGCTCCAGGTAGAAGTCCTCCATGCCGTAGTCCTGGAGCAGGGACAGCACGAAGTTCAGGGTGTTCGTCAGCTCGCCCTTCATCTGCTCGCGGGTGCAGTAGATGTGGGCGTCGTCCTGGGTCATGCCGCGCACGCGCGTGAGTCCGTGGATCACCCCGGACTTCTCGTAGCGGTACACGGCGCCGAACTCGAACAGCCGCAACGGCAGCTCACGGTAGGACCGCCCGCGGGAGCGGAAGATCAGATTGTGCATGGGGCAGTTCATGGGCTTGAGGTAGTAGTCCTGACCCGGCTTGGTCAGCTCACCCGTCTCCGGGTCCCGCTCCTCGTCCACGTGCATCGGGGGGAACATCCCGTCCCGGTACCAGTCCAGGTGTCCGGAGACCTCGTACAGGTGGCCCTTGGTGATGTGCGGGGTGTAGACGAACTCGTACCCGGCGCGGGCGTGTCGCTCGCGCGAGTAGTCCTCCATCTCCTTGCGGATGATCCCGCCCTTGGGGTGGAACACGGGCAGGCCGGAGCCCAGCTCGTCCGGGAAGGAGAAGAGGTCCAGCTCCACGCCCAGCTTGCGGTGGTCGCGGCGCTCGGCCTCGGCCAGACGCTCCTTGTAGGCCTTCAGCTCGTCCTTGGAGGGCCAGGCCGTGCCGTAGATCCGCTGCAGCTGCTGGTTCTCCTGGTTGCCGCGCCAGTACGCCGCGGCGGAGCGCATGAGCGCGTAGCCGTTGCCGATGTGCTTGGTGTCCGGCAGGTGCGGGCCGCGGCAGAGGTCGCGCCACACCACGTCCCCGCTCTTGCGGTCCACGTTGTCGTAGACCGTGAGCTCGCCACCGCCCACCTCCACGGACGCACCCTCGGCGGACTCCTCCACGGCACCGGAGCCCGGCCCGCCGGCCAGGTCGATGAGCTCGAGCTTGTAGGGCTCGTCGGCCATCTCCGCGCGCGCCTCGTCCTCCGTGACCGTGCGGCGGCGGAAGATCTGGTTCCTGTTGACGATCTTCAGCATCGACTTCTCGAGCTGCTTGAGGTCCTCGGGGGTGAACGGCTCCGCGACGTCGAAGTCGAAGTAGAAGCCGTCCGTGATGTACGGGCCGATGCCCAGCTTGGCGTCCGGACGCAGCTCCTGCACCGCCTGCGCCATCACGTGCGCTGTGGAGTGGCGCAGCACCTCGAGCCCCTCCGGATCGCTCACGAGCACCCGTTCCACGACGTCCCCGTCCTGCAGGGGCGTGGACAGGTCCTTGAGGACACCATTGACGTGCGCCACCACCACGTCCCGCTGCTCGGCGTAGAGCTCGGCGGCCGTGGTGCCCGGCTCCGTGGTGCGGGCCTCGCCGTCCACGGTGAGCTGCAGTGCTGGGGCATCCGTCATGGTGTGTCTCCTCGTCAGTTCTGTGTGTGCCCGCCCGTACCGGGGGCGCGCGTTCCGCGGACGTGCCGTGCACGCCCGTGACCTCCCCGATGCTACCGTCCACCTGCCGCGGACGGCACGGGACGGCGCGCCCTGCGGACGGATCGTGAGTCCGCTCACGCGCTGGCACCCTGGGCACGACGAAGGGTGTGCCTCGAGCCGGAGCCCGGGGCACACCCTTCAGTGTTCACGCGAGGTCACTCGCGTGGACGGCTTCAGCGGCGGGGAGCCTCGCCGTTGCGGCCGAGGTCGTCGCGGCCGAGGCCGTCACGATCGACATCGGTCTCCACGTCGACCTGTTCCTTCTGGACGTCGGCCTCCACGCGCTGGGTCTCGCGGACGGTCTGCTTGTTCAGCCCGACCTCCTCGACGGCCACGGCTTCCTTCTCGACGACGGGGCGCTCCTCGTGCAGAGTCACGTCCACCTCTTCCTCGCCGATCCGGCCGGTGCCCGCGTGGGCCTCGGTGCCGTTGAGCGGGGTGCGCTCCACGGTGACCTCTTCGCGCTCGACCGGGACGTCAACCGTCTCGTGGTCGGTCACGACGTACTTGCGCAGGCGGGCGTGGCCGGCCTCGCGCTCCTGGGTGCCCACGTTGAGGCGCTCCTCGTGACGGGTCACGGAGGCGTTCTCACCGGCGGCCACGTGGCGGTCCTGGTCCACACCGGCGCGGTCGCGGTCGGTGAGGTCGCGGTCACGGTCCGCGGCGAGACGGTCGCGGTCGGCGACGTCGCGGTCGGCGTTCGCGTGACGGTCACCGGCGGCGGCGCCGGCCACACCGGCGGTGCCAGCCGCGGCGGCGTTGCGGTCACGGTCGGTGCCCGTGGCGCGACCGTCGTCGTAGTTCATCTCGTAGTAGCGGTACAGCTCCTCCTCCTCGGCGGGGGACAGGTGCTGGTCCGCGTCGACCTTCGGAGCGTCCTTGATGACGTCCTTGGTGTAGGGAAGAACCACGCGGTCGCCGTCCTGACGGGCGCCCTTCACGGGAACGAAGTTCTCCTTGGCGCCGAACAGACCGGTGTTCACGGTCAGGAAGGTGGGCTCGCCGGAGTTGTCGTCCAGGAACACCTGCTCGACCTTGCCGATCTTGTCGCCGTCGGAGCCGTAGGCCGTGCTGGACAGAATTGCATTCACGTCGAACGTGGACATCGCATTAACTCCTCAGTAAGTCTCTGCTGCCGGCGCACGGGTTGTGCGCCGGAGGCCGCCGCACCCGCAGTGGGTGTGCGGTCTGGCTTCGTGACACATATTACGGCCATCAGCACACTGCGCTACCGATTTCTCTCACGGAAAAACCGGCGCGCCGGTGCCCGCGCGCGCGGCGCACCTGTGGTGGCCGGGCCGGGTGGGCGGCGCCTGCGAGGTCGCCGGGGTGGCGTGGGGCACAATGGGCAGGACCAACCGGTGTGAGTTCCCCGGAACCGTTCGGGTGATTCACACGGAAACGGCAGCGCAACAGAGGACGGAGCTCCGACGTGTGGGATGCACTGGTCACCAATCCATGGATCTTCTGGCTGATCATCATGCTGGCCCTGGCGGCCATCGAGATGCTCACCCTGGACTTCCTGTTCCTGATGATGTCCCTCGCGGCGCTCGTGACCGCCGGTGTGAGCCTCGTGGTGGACAGCTTCACCGTCCAGGTGGTGCTCTTCGCGGTCGTCTCGGTGCTGCTGATCTTCGTCATCCGCCCGATCGCCCTGCGCCGCCTCAACCGGTCCACGCCCACCACGCGCTCCAACACCGACCGGCTCATCGGACTGCCGGCCACCGTGCTCGAGCCCGTCACGCAGCACAGCGGACTGGTCCGGCTGGAGGGGGACGTCTGGACGGCCCGCTCCTCCGCGGGTCCGGCTCTGCCGGAGGGCCGCGAGGTGTTCGTCCACCGCATTGACGGCGCCACCGCCGTGGTCTCGGACGTGGCCCCGGCCCACGCGCCGGGCGCCGACGGCGAGCACGGCACCTACCGCTAGGGCCCCACCACGGCGGGCCCGTGAGCGCTCGGCTCACGCGGACGCGCTCCCCGCCGACACACTCGAGCCCCCACCGAAAGGACGTCATGTCAATCGTCATCCTCATCCTGCTGATCGTGGTGGTGCTGGCCGCGGTCATCGCCCTCATCAAGGCGGTGCGGATCGTTCCGCAGTCCCGCGCCGGCATCGTGGAGCGGCTGGGCAAGTACCAGTCCACCCTCAACCCGGGGCTGCACTTCCTGATCCCGTTCATCGACCGGCTGCTGCCCCTGATCGACCTGCGCGAGCAGGTGGTCCCGTTCCCGGCGCAGTCCGTGATCACGGAGGACAACCTGGTGGTGGGGATCGACACCGTGGTGTACTTCCAGGTCACCGATCCGCGGGCCGCCACCTACGAGATCACCAACTACATCCAGGCCGTGGACGAGCTCACGAGCGCCACCCTGCGCAACGTGGTGGGCGGGCTGAACCTCGAGGAGACCCTGACCTCCCGCGACAAGATCAACGCGGAATTGCGCGGGGTCCTGGACTCCACCACGGGGCGCTGGGGCATCAGGATCTCCCGCGTGGACATCAAGGAGATCACTCCCCCGCCGTCCATCCAGGACTCCATGGAGAAGCAGATGCGCGCCGAGCGCGACCGCCGCGCCGCGATCCTCACGGCCGAGGGCGAGAAGCAGTCCCAGATCCTCACCGCCGAGGGTGAGCGCCAGGCCGCCGTCCTCTCCGCCGAGGGTGACGCGAAGGCCGCGATCCTGCGCGCGGACGGCGAGGCCCAGGCCATCGCCAAGGTGTTCGACTCGATCCACCGCGCCAAGCCCACCCAGAAGCTGCTGGCCTACCAGTACATTCAGACGCTGCCCAAGGTGGCCGAGGGCACGGCCAACAAGGTCTGGATGATCCCCGCCGAGCTCAGCACCGCCCTGCGGGGCGTGGGCTCCTACCTCAACCCGGGCGCCTCGGACTCCCCCGAGGACGATGCATGGGAGGAGGAGAACGAGGCCGCCCGCAGCACGCGGCAGGACGATCCGATCGTGGCGCACGAGACCGTGAAGGTCACGGAGGAGGACCTCGAGCCCGATCTGACCCTGACCGACCCCAGCGAGTTCGAGATGCCCGACTCCCGCTACTCCTCCCCCATTGCCGAGCAGGCACGGGACCCGCACGTGGGCGAAACCCCCGCCTCCGACTCCCCGTTGACCCGGCAGCCGGGTTCCACGGCCCGCCATGCGCAACCCGAATCCCCCGAGGATCCGCGCGCCGGGGAATGAATCGGGTGCTCCGGTGGTTGTGGCTCGTGAAGAAGTCGGTCCGGCCCCGGAACCCCGTGCTCGCGGAGGTTCCAGCCGGTCGAGTGTCCGTTCGTCAGGAAGGATCGTTGCGTGAGTGATCGCAGCCTACGAGGCATGCGCCTGGGTTCCCAGTCCATGGAGACCGAAGCCGGTGTGGAGCCCGCCCCGCGCCAGCGCATGGAGTACCGCACGGCGGACGGCGAGTCCGTCTCCGTGATGTTCGCCGCCGAGGCCGAGATCCCGCCGGTGTGGACCACCAAGACCGGACAGGAGGCCATCCTGGTCAACGGTGAGAAGCCGGAGAACCCCAACGAGAAGCACCAGCGCTCGCACTGGGACATGCTGCTCGAGCGACGCAGCGTGGAGGAGCTGGAGGAGACGCTCCAGCAGCGCCTGGAGTTCTACAAGGAGCAGCACGCGCTCTGATCCGTCACCCGCGAACGACTGTGGCCCCCGTCCTCCGACGGGGGCCACAGTCGTTCATGCCGGGCCAGGGCGTTGACCAACTCGGCAGTACAGGCTCGGCGCGGGAGACGGAGCGTGCGGCAGACCGGCACGGCCGCGTCCACGCCCGTTTCCGTCAAGGCCGGGCGACCGGGCGGAGACGGGGTCCACGCCCCGGTCAGGTGACCGGAGCGCGCACCGCAAGGCGTCAGCCGCGGCGGCCGAGCTTGCGGGCGAGCGTCTGCGCGCGGGCGGTGAGCCCCCACTTCGCCACGCTCGTGGCCGCCTCGATGGTGACGTCGTTGCTCATCTTGGACACGCCCTCCTCACGCTCCACGAACGTGATCGGCACCTCCACGATCGTGAACCCCAGCCGTTCGGCACGCCAGGCGAGGTCGATCTGGAAGCAGTAGCCGCGTGATTGCACGGAGTCCAGGTCCAGGGCACGCAGGGTGGTGTCGCGGTAGGCGCGGAAGCCGCCCGTGATGTCGTGGATGCCGGTGCCCAGCAGGATCCGCGAGTACAGGTTTCCGCCGCGGGAGATCAGCTGGCGCTGCAGTGGCCAGTTCTCGGTGCGTCCTCCGGGGACGTAGCGGGAGCCGATGGCCATGTCCGCGCCGCGCTCGACCGCGTCCAGCAGCAGCGGGAGCTGCTCGGGCTGGTGGGAGCAGTCCGCGTCCATCTCCACGAGGACGTCGTAGCCGTGCTCCAGTCCCCACGCGAAGCCGGCGAGGTACGCGGGGCCCAGGCCCTCCTTGCGGGCACGGTGAAGCACGTGGATGTTCGCGTCCCGTGCGGCGAGGGAGTCCGCGAGGTCTCCGGTGCCGTCGGGGCTGTTGTCGTCCGCGATCAGGACGTGGGCATCCGGCACCGCCGCTCGCAGCCGCGTGATGACCGTGGGCAACGACTCACGTTCGTTGTACGTGGGAATGATGGTGAGAACTCGCACCGGGCGTCCTTTCATGCCGCAGGTAGCCGGGCACCGGGCCCGGACAGACCACTGGGCAGGCCCATCCGCCTTCGGACCAGAGAGGACACGAGGCCGATCTCTGTTTTCTAAGGACGGATGGACCCACCCGGCAGTAAGAACTCAGTCTAACCTCAGGGGAGGTCAGGGCCAACACGGCACCACCGTGCTCAGGGGCGCGGCTCGTCCCCGCTCACCAGGGTCCCGGCGACCACCGTGGCCTCGCACCGGGGCAGCCGGGCGTCATCGAGCGCGGGCAGCACGGGTGTGCGCGCCCGCGGGTCCGTGCTCCACGAGGACCCCGTTCCCTGGGCCTGCTGCACCATCACGGACTCCGCGTCCCAGACCGCGAGGGTCGCCTCCGAGCCCGGCGCGAGCTGCCCCGCCAGCGGGGTGGCCCCGGGCTGGACGCGCCACGCACCGCGGGTCAGGGCCAGGAACGCGGCCCGCGCCGAGGTCCGCAGCCGCTCGTGGGGTGCCTCCAGGGCGGTCTTCACGGCGGACCAGGGGTTCGCCGCGTCCGTCAACAGCGTCACGGGCACCCCCGCGCGAGAGAGGTCTCTCAGGGGCGCCACTCCGGCGTGGCAGGACACCGCGAGGCCAAGGGTCGCGAGCCGTTGGCACTGGGCGTCATCGAGGTCCCCCACCCCCACGAGGCGGTGCCCGCGCGCCCGGAAGGTCCGCTGTCCCGTGGTCTCCTGCGCCTCGGCGGCCGCGTCCAGCAGCGCGTCCACGCGTTTCCCGGACGACGACGCCGCCCCGCCCGCCGCCGTCTCCGCGGGGGACTCCTCCGGCTCGAAGACGTGAGGGAGCAGGAGAACCGCCTGCAGCCCGGCACGCGTGCAGGCCACGAGGTGCTCGCGAGCGGCCGTGCGCAGCGCATCCGTGTCGTCGAGGGCCGCGGCGTCGAAGCCGAGCGAGGCCGAGGGCAGGGTGGAGGGATCGAGGTCCTCGTGGGACGTGGCGGCCCTGACCAGCACGGGCAGGGGCCGGGCCCCGTCGGCCTCGACGCGTGCCGCAGCCTGCTCCAGCGCGCAGGGATCGCAGCTCACGAGCTCCACGGCTCCGTAGCCCTGGCAGGACCGGGGCAGTGCGTGCGGGTCCGGGATGCCCTCGGAAGCGGGAAGGTCCGGGGCGCCCCCGGAAGCAGGGCGAGCCGGTTCACCCGCGCCGGGAGCGCCCTCGGCTCCGTCCCGACCGGCACTGCCCTGCGCGGCAGCGCCTCCGGTGTCCTCGCCCCGGTCGTCCATGCCGGACGTGGCGCGATCCAGTGGCGGGACGCGGTGGTGCCCCACGAACGCCGGGGTGACCACGGCCGCCCGCAGGTCCCTCGGGGTGACGTCCGGGCCCGCCATGGCCCGGGCGGCGTCGTCGGAACCGACCCACGCCACGGTGGGACCGGAGATGAGGATGGCCGTGGCGAACGGGTCCGCCGGCGAGTACACCGAGCCATGGGTCCAGACACGGGTGCGGGATTGGGGTGCGGTCACGTGATTCCCTTCGGTCCGGCGCGGGGGGTGGCCCGGCGCCGGGTGCTGGTTACTGTTCGAAGACGCTGTACTCGACCACGCCGCGGCGCACGGACTCGATGGCCTCGTGGGCCGTGTCCCGCAGCGCGGGGTCCAGCCCGTGGACGCCGCGCAGCTGGTCCAGGACGTCGATGGTCTGCTTGGCCCAGCGGACGAAGTCACCGGCCGCGAGGTCGGTGCCCGTGAGGGTCCGCGTGAGGGTCGCCCCGCGCGCCCAGCGGTGCATGGCCTCCGCGAGTCCCAGCTCGGGAGCCGCGGTCACGGGCAGCCGGTGCTCGGCCTCCTGGGCGGAGAGCACGGACCAGTTGTGCAGCAGGGTCTGGACCGAGGCGTCCATGTGGGCAGTGGGCAGCTGGGGGCGCGCCCCCTGGTCCTCCCGCCGGGGCTGGTACACCAGAGCCGTCATGACCCCCGCGAGACCGGGGGCGTCGAGACCGTCCAGGAAACCGTCCCGCAGGGAGAGCGCGAGCAGCAGGTCACGCTCGCCGTACAGGCGCCGCAGCTGCTCTCCCGCGGCGGTGGGCTGCAGCTGCCCGGACTCGTCCTCCCGGAGGTACTTGAAGTGCGAGAGCACCGCGCACACCCGGTCGAACGTTGCTGCGATGCTGCCCGTGCGCCCGGCGATCTGCCGACGCAGGCCCTCGGTCTCCCGCTCCAGCTTCCACGCGCGCTCGGCCCAGCGGGCATGGTTCTCCCGGTCCGAGCAGCCGTGGCACGGGTGGGCCCGCAGCCGGCGCCTCAAGTCCTCGATGCGGTGGTCCCGCGCGGAGGTGCCGCGGTCGAAGCGGATGGAGTGGCCCCCGGAGCCGGCCCGGGCGGGGCGGTGCTCCCGCAGCGCGGCCCGCACCGTGGAGGCGAGGTCCTTGCGCTCCTGGGGCGACTTGCCCGAGAAGTTCTTGGGGATCCGGATCCGGGACTTGGGCTGCAGGGAGCCGTCGAGGTCGTTGACGCCCACGCGTCGCAGCTTGCCGTCCACCGTGAGGATGTGCGGCCGGGGGTCGAACGGGTGGGCGTCCGCCCGCAGCACCACGGCCCAGCCCGCGTTGCGGCCCTGGGGGATGTCGATCACGTCGCCCGGCAGCAGATCCTGCAGGGCCACAGCGGCGTCGTTGCGCTCCCGCGCGGTGCGGGACCTGCTCGCGGACTTCTCCTCGGCGGCGAGCTCGCGGCGCAGCGCGGCGTACTCCCCGAAGTCCCCCAGGTGGCAGTCCATGGCCTCGCGGTAGGCCGCCAGGGTCTTCTCCTGGGAGCGCACACGCCGGGCGATGCCGACCACGGAGCGGTCGGCCTGGAACTGGGCGAACGAGGTCTCCAGGATCGAGCGCGAGCGCTTGGCCCCGTAGCGCGCGATCAGGTTGGTGGACATGTTGTACGTGGGACGGAAGCTCGAGTTCAGGGGATAGGTCCGGGTGGAGGCGAGCCCCGCGACGGACTGGGGGTTCATGCCGTCACGCCACAGCACCACGGCGTGGCCCTCGACGTCGATGCCCCGCCGGCCGGCGCGACCCGTGAGCTGGGTGTACTCCCCCGGGGTGATGTCCACGCGGGCCTCGCCGTTGAACTTGTCCAGCCGCTCGAGCACCACGGAGCGGGCGGGCATGTTGATCCCCAGCGCCAGGGTTTCGGTGGCGAAGACGGCCTTGATGAGCCCCTCCGAGAACAGCTGCTCCACCACTTCCTTGAACACCGGCAGCATGCCGGCGTGGTGCGCGGAGACACCGCGGATCAGCCCGTGGTACCAGTCCTCGTAGTTGAGGGCCGCGAGGTCCGCAGTGGACATGTGCGCGGTGGCCTCCGCGGCGTAGGCCTTGATGGTGCGCTGCTCCTGGGGCGTGGTGAGCCACAGGTCCGCGACCACGCACTGGCCCACGGCGGCGTCGCACCCGGCACGGGAGAAGATGAAGGTGATGGCGGGCAGCAGCGCCTCCGCATCCAGCCGGCGCAGCAGGTGCGGTCGGGAGATCCGGTCCTGACGACCGGTGCGCGGCTCTTGCCGGTGTCCGCCGCGACGACGGTTGCGGTGCCCTGGGCCTCGGCCCCCGGAACGGCCGCCGCGGGGGTGCTGGGTGCGGAAGAGCCGCAGCAGCTCGGGGTTCACCGCGGGCTCGTCCCGGTGCTTGTCCGAGTGGCGCTGGGCGGCCTCCTCCACCGTGGTGTCGTCGACGAACAGGTCCATCAGCTGCGGGCCCACCTGCACGTGCTGCCACAGCGGGACCGGGCGGTGCTCGGAGACCACCACTTCCGTGCTGCCGCGGACGTCGTCCAGCCACGCGCCGAACTCCTCGGCGTTGGAGACCGTGGCGGACAGGGACACCAACTGCACGTGCTCCGGCAGGTGGATGATGACCTCTTCCCACACGGCACCCCGGAAGCGGTCCGCGAGGTAGTGGACCTCGTCCATGACCACGAAACCCAGGTTGCTGAGCGTGGCCGAGCCGCCGTAGAGCATGTTGCGCAGCACCTCGGTGGTCATGACCACCACGTCCGCCTCAGAGTTCACGGAGGTGTCCCCGGTGAGCAGGCCCACGCGGTCGGAGCCCCAGCGGCGGGAGAACTCGTGGAACTTCTGGTTGCTCAGCGCCTTGATGGGGGTGGTGTAGAACGCCTTCTTGCCCTGCTGCAGGGCCAGGTGGATGGCGAACTCCCCCACCACGGTCTTGCCCGCACCCGTGGGCGCGGCCACGAGCACCCCCCTGCCGTCCTCGAGGGCCCTGCACCCCTGGAGCTGGAACGGATCCAGCTCGAAGTCCAGGGTGTGCTCGAAGGCCGAGAGTTCGGTGCTGGCGTGGGCCGCGCGAGCCTTGGCGGCCGTGTACCGGTCGGCGGGGGAAGACATGGCCCCAGCCTACGCGGTGACCCCGACACCCTCGAGGCGGGAGCGGGAGCCGTGGGAGCTCTCAGCCCTCCACGGCGGTGCTGCCCAGGGAGCGCAGCTCCTCAGCGGAGGTGCCGCGGTCGGCGCTCGCCCCCGTGGCCTCGGCCTGCCGCGCTTGGCGCTTGGCCTTGCGCCGGTCCAGGTAGAGGCACAGCCCGGCGGCCACGAAGAACAGCGCGAGCAGCGGCACGGCCAGGTAGACCATGGTGATGGGGTCCGGGCCCGGTGCCGCCATGGCCGCGATCACCAGCACGACCACCACCACGATCCGCCAGGACTTGATCACGGAGCGCCCGGAGAGCAGGCCCATCATGTTGAGTCCCACCAGAAGGACCGGGACCACGCACGAGATGCCGAAGGTGAGGATGAGCTGGAGGAAGAACCGCAGGTAGGTTCCGGCCTCCACGAAGTTGGCCCCGCCCTCGGGGGTGAACGCCGTGAGGGCGTAGACCGCGGTGGGCAGGGTGATGATGGCGATCGCGCAGCCGCCCAGGAACAGGGGAATGGCCGCGGCCAGGAAGCCCAGGGCGTAGCGGCGCTCCTTCTTGTGCAGCGCCGGGGTGATGAACGCCCACAGCTGGTAGAGCCACACCGGTGAGGCGATGATGAGCCCCAGCACGATGGAGACCTCGACCATGGTGTTGAAGGAGCCGCCCACCGACGAGTAGTTGATGGTGGCCGTGCGCCCGGACTCGGCGAGGCGTTGCAGCGGCTCCGTGATGTACCGCATGAACGGCTCGTACACCATGAACCCGAGCACGGCCCCCACCACGGTGGCCGCCGCGGACTTGAACAGCCGGTTGCGGAACTCCCGCAGGTGCTCCTTGAGGGCCATCTGGGCCTGGGGGTTGTGCCGACGGGACGTGACCTTGCGGCGGTCCCGGCGCGATGGACGCGCCGCGCGTGCCGGGGTCTCGGAGTCCGTGCTGGACATGGGTCCCTGCCTTCTCTGCCGGGCGGCCCACCCGGGCTGCCGGAGCGTTCTGGTCATGCACACGGGGCCGAGCCGTGCGGCCCGGCCCCGTGACCTGTGAGGCTGCGCCTCAGGCGGTGGGCCGCTGGTTCTGGTCCACCACGGGTGCCTGCTGGGTGGCCTGCGGCTGTGCCGGTGCGGCCGGCTGGGCGGGAGCCTGCGGCTGCGTGGGAGCGGCCTGCTGGGCCGGAGTGCCGGCCACGGGCTGGCCGTCCGCGGCGGGCTGGCCGTTGACGGTCACGTTCGGGTCGTCGTCCTTCTTCATCTCCTTGACCTCGGACTTGAAGATGCGCATGGACTGGCCCAGGCTGCGCGCCATCCCGGGGAGCTTGGGCGCACCGAAGAGGAGCAGGATGACCACGAGGATCAAGATGACGGTCAGAGGGCTGTCAAACAACTTGCCCATGGCGGAGTCCTTTCTGTTCGGCTCGCAGGACGTCCCGGTAGCGCTGTGGCAGTCCCTGGGCGTCCTTGCGCTGCATCCTGCGGATGAGCCGAGCCGTCTGTCGTTGGTCCCGGCCGCTGCGGTACGCGGCACGGGTGTCGTTCACCGGGGTGAACATGGCGGGTGGTGCGGGTGCGCGCAACGGCGCGGGCTGCCCCTGGGAGGCGGAGTTCCAGTGCTCCGAGAACTCGGAGGCGCTGCGTTCGAGCTCGTCCAGGGCGGGCACCACGT
This sequence comes from Kocuria sp. APC 4018, assembly GCF_030407675.1. NCBI lineage: Bacteria > Bacillati > Actinomycetota > Actinomycetes > Micrococcales > Micrococcaceae > Kocuria > Kocuria sp. APC 4018. The sequence goes on from NZ_JASDCY010000007.1 coordinate 28,358, forward strand.
GCCGCGTGAACAACCGGTAGAGCAGTCCTGCGACGAATGCGGCACTGGCCAGGACCACCACGGTCCACAGCACGATCCACATCCACCAGAGCATGCTCCCCAGTATAGGCACCAGGGCGTCAGCTCGGCTGCGCGGTGCCGCCCGGACCACTGCTGTTCAGCCACTGTTCAACAGCGGCCACGGCCTCGGGCGGGGACACCACTCCCACGTGGCCGGCGTGGCGGGTGACGAGCGACGACAGGGCATCGAGCGTGGGGAAGTCCACCTCAGCCGCCACGTACTCCGGCAGCGGACGCGGTCCCCGGGGTGCCCGCGTCCGTGCCGCGTCCCCCGCCTGGGAGTTCGCCGTGGACGCCGTGGCGGCCCGTGCGGTTTCCTCCCCTGGCGCTCCGGCGGCCGCGGGTCCGTGGGTCGAGGCGGCCTCCGGCACCGAGACCTCCACGTAGCGCTTGGCGTGGTAGTGCTCCACGATCCACCGGCCCCGGCGGTCGGTGACCACCACGGCCTGCACGGGCCGCCGTTTGGCGGGCTGGATGCTCGAGCGCACCTCGGACTCCATGCGCGGGTGCGCCTCGGCCTCCCCCGCGTCCTCGCAGCCCACGATCCGGTCCGCCCGGAAGGTGCGCGGCCCGTTGGCCTGCAGGCACCACCCGCGCAGGTACTGGTGGCCGTCCGAGAAGATCATCCGCACCGGGTCCACGAGCCGCTCCGTGACCTCGTCGCGCGAGGCCACGAGGTAGCGCAGCCGCACCCGCCGGCCCTCGGCGATCGCGCGGCGCAGCTCGGCGACCAGGGCGCTGTCCCGCGGCTCCGCGGCGGCGTCGCCCTCCGGTGCGGCGAGGGCGTCCGCGAGCGGGAGGGCGTCCGCGGCCGTGGCGACCTTCTGCATGGCCGAGCGCACCACGCGGCTGTCGCCGCCGGGCACGGCCTGCAGGGTCTGCAGACCCATGAGCAGGGCGCTCGCCTCGGGGACCGTGAGCCGCACCGGCTCGGAGAGCTCCTGCGCGTTGCCCAGGTAGATGTGGCCGTCGTCCCACGAGGCGTCGATGAGCTGGTCCGGGAGGTGCCCGGGACGGCCGCACACGAACAGGGTCTGCAGGTCGTTGACCAGCTCGGCGTCCGTGATGCCGAAGTGCCGGGCCGTCTCCTCGAGCTCCGCCCCCTGGTGGGCGTAGACGTGGCGCACGATGTGCAGCAGCCGCGCGAGGTGGTGCTCCGTGCTGGCCTTGGCCGCGCCCTGGCGGCGCTGCTTGCCCCAGTGCACGGACACGCCGCCCATGCGTGCCTGGAAGGCACGGGCGTCCTCGAGCCTGCGGGCCACGGCCTCCGCGACCACGGCCTGGGTCTCCTCGTCCACGGTGCACGAGGCGTCCTCGGGCGCGGACGAGGTGCGCGGAACCCACGCGTCCGGACCGGCGGCGCACACGTGCTCGGCGGCGGACTCGGTGTCGTGGACGGCCAGCTCCACGGCGTCGAAGCCCTCGGGTGCCCGCCAGCACGACGCCGCCGCGGGCGTCGCGATCCGGCGCAGCAGCTGACCCGCGCCCTGCCGCACGAACACGACCACGCGCAGCTGCGGCGGCTGGCTGACCATCCGGGCCAGCTGCCCTCCCATCGAGAAGTCGCGGGGCGGCTCGAAACCCTCCCGGGTCACCGCGACCTCGGAGATGATCCGTGAGAGACGGAATGTGCGCTGAGCACCCCGGTCCGTGTCCCAGCCTGCGAGGTACCACGCGCCGTAGCGCGAGCCCACTCCCCACGGCTGCACGGTGCGCCGCGAGTAGGCGCCCGTGCGGTCCACGTAGTCGAAGCGCACCGTCCGGTGCGCGAGCACCGCCGAGAGCAGCGGCTCGAACGCGGGGTCCGCGACCGCCACGGTGGGCTGGACGTCCCGCCCGGGCGTGACCTCCGCACTCAGCGCGGGTTCGAGCTTGTCCAGGGCGCGCCGCGCGAGCCGGTCCTGGGCGGCGTCGTTCCAAGCATCTGCGGCGACCGCGAGCACCGCCGACTCCTCCGCGCTGAAGCGCACCTCGGGGAGGTTGTAGGAGCCGCGGGGCACGCGGTAGCGCGGGGTGAGCTGGGCGTCGGAGGCCCAGGGGTCGTCGTCGGGGATCTCCTCGACCGGGTACCCCAGGGACCGCAGGTGGGCCTTGTCGCGCTCGAACATGCGCTCGAACGCGTCCTGGTTGCCCGCACGGTCGTACCCGGGCACGATGGCGCGCAGCTGCTCGCGCGTGTAGCCGGACTCACGGTCCAGCAGCGCAATCAGCAGGTTCAGCAGACGCTCGGCGGACGCCGTGGTCGAACGGCGTGCCGCCTCGCCGGTGTGGCGCGGCATTCAGCGGACGTCGAGCAGGTCCACCACGAAGATCAGGGCCTCGTCGGGGCCGATCTGCGCCCCCGCGCCGCGCTTGCCGTACGCCATCTCGGAGGGGATCTCCAGACGACGCCGCCCGCCCACCTTCATGCCCAGCAGACCCTGGTCCCAGCCCTGGATGACCTGGCCGATGCCCACCGTGAAGTCCAGGGGCTCGCCGCGGTTCCAGGAGGCGTCGAACTCCTCGCCGCCCGAGTAGGTGACACCCACGTAGTGGCAGGACACGGTGGCGCCGGGGGTGGCCTCCTTGCCCGTGCCCTGGATCTCGTCCACGATCCGCAGCTCGGTGGGCACGGGGTCCTGGGGGAAGTCGACCTCGGGCTTGGAACGATCAAGCTTGCGCTGTCCGAATGACACGGGCTCTACCTTTCGTCGAGGACCCCGGCGGTGCGGGGCGTTGCCGAGGGCCTAGTGTAGCGGCCCTCACCTGCCGGAGGAGGACGCCCCCGCGCTGGGTGCCGAGCTCGCGGACGGGGCCTCGCTCGGCGACTGCTTCGCGGGATCCGGCGTGTCCGTGCGTCCGAGGATGTCCACCACGAACACGAGGGAGCCGGCGGGGTACTGCGCGTCCTTCCCGAGCTCCTTCTCCGTGCCGTAGGCCTTGGACGTGGGGATCACGATCTCCACGCGGGAGCCCACCTTCTGGCCGGCGAGCCCCTCCTTCCAGCCCACGATCACGTTGTCCAGCGGGAAGGACACGGGGGTGCCCTTCTCGTAGGAGGAGTCGAAGGGCTTGCCGTCCTCCCAGCGCACCCCCACGTAGTTGGCCACCACGGTGTCGGACGCGGAGACGGTCTCGCCGTCGCCCTCGATCAGCACGTCCGTCTTAAGCTTCGTGGGCTCGGGGCCGGAGGGCTTCTGGATGGTGGGGGTGCCCTTGTCGTCCTGCGTGACCTTGGGCATGCCCTTGGCCGGGGTCTTCATCTCCTCGTTGAGGGGCGGCAGCAGCTTCTTGGTCACCTCGTAGACCTCGACCGAGGTGGAGTCGTCGCCGTCCTCCGCCTTGCCGCTCGTCTCGGGCGAGCTGTAGGCGATGACCTCGCCCTCCTGCGCGTTGGACAGCGCGTCGTACATCTGCGGCAGGGACTCCTTGAGCTGGTCGTTGACCGTGAGCACCTGACCGGAGCCCTTGCTGTAGGTGTCCCCCAGGGAGGAGCCGTCCGAGCCCTTGTAGAGGGCGGCCTGGAGCATGATGTTGTCCCCGGCGTCGATCTCGGACCCGCCGCCCTCCTTGAGCACCTTGGTCTGCGTCTCCTCGACCTTCATGGGCGTCTCGAAGGTCACGGCGGGGGCCTTGCCCGGGGCGGGCTCCTCGGTCATCTCCACGGAGTCCCAGCCGGAGGAGCCGCAACCGGTGAGCAGCAGTGACATGGCGACGGCGGTGGCGCCGACGGGGATGATCTTTCGCAAGACGGGGTGACCTTTCGTCAACGGGGTGTGGCTGCGGTCCAATGTAGAGGACTCGTGTGGTGCGTGGCTGGGAACGCGCACGGAACGCGTCCGTGCGCGTGGCGCGGAGTGCTCAGACGGCCCCGGTCCCGAGGTCCCGGATCATCTCCTCGACGTCCGGCTGCGTGGTGGCGAACGGGTCCTTGCACGTGCTGGTGCGCTGCGAGTTCGGGCCGTTGAGCTTGAGGTGCACCCAGTCCACCGTGTGGTTCACGTCCGCGGCGTGGGCCGCGGCCACGAAGCGCCCACGGAGCCGGGCCCGGGTCTGCGGTGCCTCCTCGACGGCGCGCGAGACGTCCTGCGGGGTCACGAAGGACTCCACGGCACCCCGGCGCTCGAGCATGTGGAAGAGCCCGTGCGTTGCGGAGGTGTCGTGGTAGGCCAGGTCCAGCTGCGCGATGCGCGGGTGGGACAGATCCATGCCGTGAGAGGCCGCGTAGGAGTCCAGCAGCTTCTTCTTCACGGCCCAGTCCAGCTCCCGGTCCACGAGGCCGGGATTCTGCTCGGACACGGCCCGCAGCCCGCGCTCCCAGAGCTCCAGCACCCAGCCCAGACGGTCGTGGTGCGCCCCGTGCCGGTCCGTGAACCGGGTCACGGCCTCCAGGTACTCGTGCTGCAGCTCGAGTGCCGAGCGGGTCGAGCCGTCCGCGAGCTCCAGCCGGGCGGTGCCCGTGAGGTCGTGCGAGACCTGGCGCAGCGCCGAGGCCGGATCCGCGAGCGTCCGGTCCGGGAGGATCTGCCCCGCCTCGATCATGCGCAGCAGCGCGTCCGTGGCCCCGACCTTCAGCGCCGTGGTGGTCTGGGACATGTTCGAGTCGCCCGTGATCACGTGCAGCCGGCGGTAGTGCTGGGCGTCCGCGTGGGGCTCGTCCCGGGTGTTGATCATGGGCCGCGAGCGCGTGGTGGCGGAGGAGGACCCCTCCCAGATGTGGTCCGCGCGCTGCGAGAAGGAGTAGCTCGCGGAACCGTCCCCCGGTGCGAATGCGCCGAAGGCCGGCGGGCCGGCCGGGTGCACCTTCCCGGCGCCCACGAGGATCTGGCGGGTCACCAGGAACGGCAGCAGGTGCTGCAGCAGGCGGGAGAACTCGGTGCTGCGCCCGATCATGTAGTTCTCGTGCGAGCCGAAGGCGTTGCCCGCGGAGTCCACGTTGTTCTTGAACAGGTGCACGGTCCCGGCCACGCCCTCGCCGTCCAGGGACTCCTGGAGCTGGGCGCGCAGGTCGTCCACGATGCGCTCCCCCGCGGCGTCCTGGGCCACGACGTCGTGCAGCGTGGCGGCCTCGGCGGTCGCGTACTCGGGGTGGGAGCCCACGTCCAGGTAGAGCCGCCCGCCGTTGGGCAGGAAGACGTTGGAGGCCCTCCCCCACGCGAGCACGGGCGCGAACAGGCGCCGGGCGGCGTCGTCGGCGCTCAGTGCTGGGCCCTCGGGGGCGCTGTGGGTCAGGCCGAACTCGGTCTCGATGCCGTAGATCCTGCGGTCCACGGCGTCACTGACCGCCCTTCTGCACGAAGCCCTTGACGAAGGCCTCCGCGTTGGTCTCCAGCACGCCGTCGATCTCGGCGAGCAGGTCGTCCGTGCCCTGGGTGTCCCGCTGCGCCTGCGCGGCGCCGGAGACGGGCGGGTCCACCGGACCCGGGGTCTCGGGCTCCTCCTCGCGGCGCGAGCCGGTGCCGAAGATGCGTTCCTGTGCCATGTGTCCTCCTGGGTTGCTGGTGGTTGTGGGTGGCCGGGGTCCGCGCGGACGCGCCGGGCCCCGGGGTTCTCGAGCTCCGCGCCGCCGCGGCCCGTGCGGAGCCGTGGTCCCTGCCGCGTGGCGTCCCCCTGTGCAGCGGGCTACCCGCGCGGCGGGCCGATATCGCTGCCCGTGACGAGCGCGGGCCGGTGGCGTGCCACCGTGCGCACCCACTGCTCGGCGTCTGGAGCGTCGAACCACGGCGCGCTCACGTCACGGGTGAGGTCCCGGGGTTCGGGCATCGCGATCCGCGCACCGCGCCGGATGCCGGGGAAGGTGACGTTGACGGTGTCCCAGCCCACGCCCGCCACGGCCTCCGGGTAGCGCTCCACCGCGGTGCCGCGGAAGTACGCGCGGGTGTCCGCGGGTGGGGTGTCCGCAGCCGCTTCGATCCGCTCGGCGGACACGAGGGTGCGCATCCTCCCGGAGGCCACCAGCCGGTGGTGGAGCCCCTTGTCCGGGCGCACGTCCGCGTACTGGAGGTCGATGGCCACGAGGCGCGGATCGTCCCACGCCAGCCCGTCCCGCGTGCGGTACGCGTTGAGCAGGGCGTACTTGGCGGCCCAGTCCAGCCGGTCGGCCAGGCGGGCCGGGTCCGCGGCAAGGTCGGTGAGCACCTCGTCCCACAGGGCGAGCACCTGCGCGGTGTCCTCGTCCAGACCCTCGGGGGCGAGCTCGCGCTCCAGCTCCGCGCAGGCGTCCAGGTACGCGCGCTGCAGCGCCACCCCCGTGAGCTGACGGCCGTCCCGCAGGGCCACGGTGGCGCCCAGGGTGGGGTCGTGGCTGATGGCCTGCAGCGCGGCCACGGGGTCCACGAGCTCGAGGTCCGGGACGCGGTCGTGCTCCACCAGGTTCAGCACCAGGGACGTGGTCCCGAACTTCAGCAGCGTGGCCGTGTGGGAGAGGTTGGCGTCCCCGACGATCACGTGCAGCCGGCGGTAGCGGGAGTCGTCCGCGTGGGGCTCGTCCCGGGTGTTGACCATGGGGCGGTGGATCGTGGTCTCCAGGCCCACCGTGCGCTCGAAGAAGTCCGCGCGCTGGCTCAGCTGGAAGCCCGGGCGGGAGCCGTCCACGCCGAGGCCCACGCGCCCGGCGCCGCAGACCACCTGGCGGGACGCGAAGAACGGCAGCAGCGCCGCCGTGATGCGCTCGAAGGGCACGGCGCGGTCCACCGTGTAGTTCTCGTGCGCGCCGTAGGACACGGACTTGTTGTCGGTGTTGTTCTTGTAGAGGTTCACGGGCGCTGACCCCGAGCCCGCAGCCTGCTCCGCGAGCAGCTGCACGGCGCGGTGCGCCACCACGTCCCCAGCGGCGTCCCACGTGAGCGCGTCCAGCGGGCTGGTGACCTCCGGAGACGAGTACTCGGGGTGGGAGTGGTCCACGTAGACCCGCGCGCCGTTGGGGATCACGGTGTTCATGACCACCCGGCGCCAGTCCATGTCCTCGGTGTAGAGCGCGGACTCGCTGATGGCCTCCGCCGCGATCTGCTCCGCGGTCAGCTCGGGTGCCTCGTCCGTGAGCTGCGAGGGGTGGGCGTCCTCGCGGGCCACCGTGAAGCCCCGGGCGTCCGCGAGCGGGGTCTCGGAGCCGTAGTCCCACCCCGTTCTCACGACGCCGCCCGGCCCGGCCCCGTGCGTTGCCGCACCGGCGCGCGCTGTCTCCGAGCGGCGTCGTGCGACCCACGAGGCGTAGCCGGTGACCACGCGCGTGGAGAGCACCGTGGCGTTCGCGTCCGGCTGGCCCTGCGCGAGCACCCCGAACTCGGTCTCGCTGCCCATGATCCGCCGGACCGTCATGCCTGCTCCCCCGTCGCGTCCGCACGGTGGGTGACCATCCGCACGCTCTCGATCGAGTCCGCGCGGCGCCCGGTGAGCCGGGCCCGGTCCTCGGGGTCCTCGGTGTTGGGCAGATCCTGCTGCTCGTGGAACTCCTCGTCCACGGCCGCCACCAGGTGCTGTGCGGTGATCCCCCGCCGACCGGTGGTCAGCAGCGTCTTGACGGCCTGCTTCTTGGCGCGGTCCACCACATTGCGGATCACCGCTCCGGAGGCGTAGTCGGCGAAGTAGAGGGTCTCGTGGGTGCCGTCCCGGTAGGCGATGCTCAGGAACTCGGTGCCCGGCTCCCGCGCGTACATCCGCTCCACCGCGGCACTCACCAGCTCCTGGGCCGCCCGGGCGCGCGAACCGGCCCGGGCCACGTCCTCGTCCCGCAGCGGCAGGTCCTCGGTGAGGTAGAGGGAGAAGATCTCGCGCGCACCCTCACGGTCGGGGCGGTCGATGCGGATCTTCACGTCCAGGCGGCCGGGGCGCAGCACGGCGGGGTCGATCATGTCCTCGCGGTTGGTGGCACCCACCACCATCACGTTGTCCAGCTGCTCCACGCCGTCGATCTCGGTGAGCAGCTGCGGCACGATCGTGGTCTCCACGTCCGAGGACAGCCCCGAGCCGCGCACGCGGAACAGCGAGTCCATCTCGTCGAAGAACACCACCACGGGCACACCGCGGGCGGCCTGCTCGCGGGCGTTGGCGAAGATCGAGCGGATCTGGCGCTCGGTCTCCCCCACGTACTTGTCCAGCAGCTCGGGGCCCTTGATGTTGAGGAAGTACCCCTCGGCCCGCGAGCGCCCGGCCTTGGCGGCGCTGCGCTCCGCGAGGGAGCGGGCGACGGCCTTGGCGATCAGGGTCTTGCCGTTGCCCGGGGGGCCGTAGAGCAGGATGCCCTTGGGTGGGCGCAGGCCGTGCTCACGGAAGATCTCGGGGTGCACGTAGGGCAGCTCCACGGCATCGCGGATCGCCTCGATCTGGGGACCGAGACCTCCAATGTCCGTGTAGCGGACCTCAGGAACCTCCTCGAGGACGAGCTGCTCGACATCCGTGCGGGCCACGGGTTCCAGGGCGAATCCGGTGCGGTGGTCCACGGTCACGGCGTCCCCGGGCTTCGGGCGCTCGCGCCGCAGCCGGCCGGACAGCAGCAGCACGCGCTCCTCGTCCGAGCGGCCCACGGTCAGCACGCGGTCGTGGTCCACGACCTCTTTGACGGTGGCCACCTCGCCGGTGCGCTCGTAGTCGAGCAGTGCCACCACCACGTAGTTCTCGTTGAGCAGCACCCCGAGACCGGGCTCGCACGCGCCGAACGAGACGAGCGGGCTCACGGCCACGCGCATCCGGCGCCCGGCGGCCAGCACGTCCACCGTGGGGCCCGTGACCACGGGTCCGTCCCCGGTGGCCTCTCCCACGGGCCGGCGGCCGTGGTTGACCTGCAGGACCACGGCGTACGTGGCGGGCGGCTCGGCCTCCGCGGCCAACGTCTTCTTGAGGCTGACGATCTCCTGCCGGGAGGCGTTGAGCAGCCGCACGAGCTTCTGGTTCTGCGTGCTCAGCTCGGCGGCCTGCCGGTCCAGGTTCCGCTTCTGGTCCCGCAGCAGGTTGACCTGGCGCTGCACGGGGTCGGTGGCGGGTGGCCGCGGGGCGGCGGAACCGCTCTCGTGGCTGGGCTCAGTCATCACGGCCCCGTTCGCCGTCGGACTCCCGTCCGTCCGTCCGATCGTGCGCGCCCTGCGCGCCACGATCGTGCTCGACGTCGTGCGTCCCCTCGGCCGGGGTGACGGCAGGCTCCCCGCGGTCCACGGTGGGTGCGGCGCTCGGGGCGGTCCGGGCGTCGTCGTCCGCGGCGTCGATCTGCTGGTGCGCGCGGGCGGCGTGCTGCGCCAACGACGCCGCATCCCGGCCCGCGCGGCGCAGCTTGCGGTCCGAGACGATCCGCTCACCCAGTGCCACCGGGGTCCAGGCCTGCAGGTCCTCCTCGGTGTACTCGCTCTTGGACGCGCGGCGCTTGGGGGCCAGGCGGGGCGAGCCGTCCGCGAGGCGGCGGGACTGGATGAGGAAGCCCGTGTGGGCCACCATGCGGTGGTCGGGGCGCACCGCGAGACCCTCGACGTGCCAGCCCCGCACCATGGTCTCGGACGCCTCCGGCTCGGTGAAGCGGCCATCGGCCCGCATGGCCTCGGCCACGCGGGAGAGCTGCGGCACGGTGGCCACGTAGCAGATCACCACACCGCCGGGGGCGAGTGCGGTGGCCACGGCGTCCAGGCACTCCCACGGTGCGAGCATGTCCAGGATCACGCGGTCCACGGAGCCGGGCTCCTCGGTGGCGCCGAGCTCCTCCGCGAGGTCACCGAGGCTCAGCTCCCACGCGGGGTGCGGGCCGCCGAACATGGTCTCGATGTTGCCGCGCGCGATCTCCGCGAACTCCTCACGGCGCTCGAACGAGTGCACGCGGCCCTCGTCCCCCACGGCGCGCAGCAGGGAGATGCTCAGCGCACCCGAACCCACCCCGGCCTCGACCACGCGGGCGCCCGGGAAGATGTCCGCCATGGTCACGATCTGACCCGAGTCCTTGGGGTAGATCACCGCCGCGCCGCGGGGCATGGAGAGCACGAAGTCCTTGAGCAGGGGGCGCAGCGCCTGGTACTGGATGCCGGCGGTGTTGCTCACCACGGTCCCCTCGGGCCGCCCGATCAGCTGGTCGTGCGTGAGCACCCCGCGGTGCGTGTGGTGCTCCCCGCCGTCCACCAGGGTGATGGTGGTCATCTTCCCGCTCTCGTCCGTGAGCTGGACGCGCTCCCCCGAGCGGAACGGCCCGCGCCGGTTGGCCGCGCCGCGCACGGGCGCTGCGGTGGAGGGGGTGGCGGTTTCGTGGGGTCGCTGCTCGGTCATCTGCTCGCTTTCGCGCGGGGTCGACAGGGATGCTGTCCGGTCTGTGGCGCGGTCCCCCGCGTGGGGGCCGCCTCTGGTGCCATTCTCCCACCGTAGCCCGACGCCGCACGCCACCTCCACGGCCCAGCCCCACCTCCGGGTGGGCACCACCGCCGCAGGGTCGTCTCAGGAGCGCAGGGCGTAGCGCGCGATGTCCTCGTGGTGGACCACCCCGGTCACGTGCCCCGCGCCGTCCAGCACCACCAGCCAGGGGAAGTGCCGGGACTCCATGAGCCGCACCAGCTGTCCCCCGGCCTCGTGCGGCGCGGCGCGCGCGGTCTCCGGGAACCAGTCGGCCACGTCCCCCACGGCCACCCGGGTGCGGTCAGTGCCGAGCACGCTCGCCGAACGGGCGGGGCTGAGCACGCCGAAGGCCCCGCGGGCGGAGTCGCGCACCACCACGTCCGGGGTCCAGCCGCGGTAGCCGTCCGTGGTGGCCGCGTGCACCGTGGCGTCCACGAGCGAGAGCGGCGTGGTGGGGGCGAACTCGAGAGCGGGGCGGGCGATGCCACCGGCCCGCACGGCGTCGAGAACCCCCAGGAGACGAGCCTGCTTCAGGGCCTGTCCCGCCCCCAGGACAATGAACCCCGCCACGAGCAGGATGACCGCGAGCACCAGGGGATCGCGCCACTGCCCGGTCCACAGCGCCCACAGCACCACGAGCACGGCGATGACGCGTCCGCACCACGCGGCCACCACGGTGCCCCGGGTCTCCGAGCCCGTGACGGCCCACACGAGGGACTCGACCACGCGCCCACCGTCCAGCGGCAGGCCGGGGAGCAGGTTGAACAGTCCGAGCACCCAGTTGGCGAGCACGAGCAGCTGCAGCAGCGCCCACCCGGGGCCCGCAGCGGTGGCCGGCGCGCAGGTCATGGCGACCTCCCCCAGCAGCGCCACCGCCACGTTGGAGAGCGGTCCCACCAGGGACACGAGAGCCGTGGGCAGGGCGCGGGTGTGCACGGTGCCGAACGCCGTGTGCCCACCCATGAGCGTGAGCACGATCCGGGACACGGGCCATCCCGCCGCCCTGCCGGCCACCGCGTGGGCGAGCTCGTGCACGAGCACGCTCAGCGCCAGCCCCACCGCGAACCCGAGGGCGAGCACCAGGTTCAGCCACCCCAGCCCGGGGTAGAGCCGCCACAGCACGGGCCCGTACATGACCACGGTCAGCACCGCGATCACGAACCACGAGCGGTCCAGGACCAGCTCCACCCCCGCGACGCGGCCCAGCCGCACCCCGCGGGTGCGCGGGCCTGCGGTGCCGCCGGGAACGGGAGCGGGGCCGCCGGAGGGCTCGGGGCGTGGAGAAGCGGACATGGTGCTCATGGTAGGGCGCGAGCCCCGGTGCGCGCTGGGCGCGAGCGCGTGGAGCCCGCCGGGACGGGCACCGTACAGTAAGACGGGTGAGCACGTTGGACAGCAATTCGCAGCAACCCGGCACCGGCCCGTTCGGCGTGGTGCGCGACGGCCAGGGCCAGGAGACCGTCACGGTCCTGATCGCGGCGTTCGAGGGCTGGAACGACGCCGGGGACGCGGCCACCGACTCCCTCAAGCTCATCCGCGAGCACCTGGATGCGCGCGAGGTCTTCGAGGTCGCCTCCGACGACTACTACGACTACCAGTACTCCCGCCCGGTGGTCCGCCGGTCCCTGACCGGGGAGCAGAAGCTGCACTGGCCCTCCACGCGGCTGTCCCGGGCCTCGGTTCCCGGCACCAACCTGGACCTCGTGCTGCTCCACGGCTGGGAACCCTCCTACCGCTGGCGCACGTTTACTGCGGAGCTGCTGGAGCAGGCCGCCGCCCTGGACGTGGACTTCGTGATCATGCTGGGCTCCCTGCTCGCGGACGTTCCGCACACCCGACCCATCCCCGTGACCCTGACCTCGGACACCGAGGAGCTGCGCGAGCAGCTGGACGCGGAGGCACCCCAGTACGAGGGCCCCACGGGCATCGTGGGGGTGCTCTCCCACATGGCCGCCCTCGCGGGCCTGCCCACGCTCAGCATGTGGGCGGCCGTCCCCCACTACGTGGCCCACTCCCCCTCGCCCAAGGCCCAGCTGGCGCTGCTGCGCCGCCTCGAGGACCTGCTCGGTCTGTCGCTGCCCCTCGATCCGCTGATCGAGGACGCCGAGGCGTGGGAGCGCGGCGTTGACGAGCTGGCGTCCGAGGATCCCGAGGTGGCGGACTACGTGCAGCAGCTCGAGGAGGCCAAGGACACCGTGGACCTCCCGGAGGCCACCGGGGACGCCATCGCGCGGGAGTTCGAGCGCTACCTGCGCCGCCGCGACGACCGGGGCTGAGACCAGCCCGCCGGGCGCCTCAGAGCACGATCCCCAGCAGCGCCTCGACGGTGTCCCGCGCCAGACGCGTGTCCTCGGACGACGCCGCACGGCCGCGTGCCGCCGCCCCACCCAGGTTCCGCGCGGCCCACGCATCCACCGCGATCAGCGCGGCCGGCGCGTTGAGATCCTCGCCCAGCGCCGCACGCACGGCCGCGAGCATCGCGTCCGCACCCGCCGTCTCCGGCTTCGCCGCGGCCTCGCGCCACGTGGCGAGCCGTCGCCGCGACTGCTCCAGCAGGTCCTCGGTCCAGAACCAGTCCGTGCGGTAGTGGTGGGAGAGGATTGCCACGCGGATGGCCGCGGGGTCCACCCCCTGCTCCCGCAGAGCGGACACGAGGACCAGGTTCCCCTTGGACTTGGACATCTTCTCGCCGTCCAGACCCACCATGGCCGTGTGCACGAAGTGCTCCGCCATGGGCTCGCCGGACAGGGCGTACGAGTGTCCCGCCCCCATGTCGTGGTGCGGGAACGCGAGGTCCGAGCCGCCGCCCTGGACCGTGAACGGGCGGGGCAGGTGCCGCAGGGCGATCACGCTGCACTCGATGTGCCAGCCGGGGCGTCCCGCACCCAGCGAGCCACCGTCCCACGCCGGCTCGCCGGGGCGCTCCACGCGCCACAGCAGCGGGTCCAGCGGGTCGCGCTTGCCCGTGCGGTCCGGGTCTCCCCCGTGGCCGGTGAACAGGGGCAGCATGCGCTCCCGGTCGCCCTCCAGTCGGCACGTGCTGCCCACGACCCACGCGTCCGGGTCCTCGGCACGCAGCGCATCAGCCGCGGCGACGTCGAAGTACACGTCCCCGGCGGGGGCCGGTTCCCCGTCCTGTCCCGTGCCGGCGGGGACACGGTAGGCCACACCCCGTTCGACAAGGCCTTCGACCGCCGTGACGATCCAGTCGACGGCCTCGGTGGCACCCACGTAGTGGTCAGGGGGAAGCACGTTGAGCGCCGTCATGTCCGTGCGGAAGAGCTCGGTCTGGGACGCGGCCAGCTCTCGCCAGTCCACCCCGGTGGCATTCGCACGCTCCAGGAGGGGGTCGTCCACGTCCGTGACGTTCTGGACGTAGTCCACCTCGTGGCCGGCGTCGCGCCACACGCGGTGGAGCAGGTCGAAGTTCACATACGTGGCGGCGTGGCCCATGTGGGTCGCGTCGTACGGGGTGATCCCGCACACGTAGAGACTGGCCCGGCCGTCACGGGCCGCGAGGGGCTCCGGGGCGCCGGTTCTCGTGTCGTGCACCCGGGGAGTTCCGGATGTGCCGGGCAGGGTGGGCACCGGGCGGGAGGTCCAGGACTTCATGGTCACCTTCGTGTCGACGGGCGGGTGTTCTCGTGTGCGGCAACCGGTGTGGCGGGCCGGCTATTCCGCCCCGGTTCCGGCTCCCCCGCTCCGGGTTCGGCGGCGTGGGAGACGGGCGGGGCGCTCGAGGCCGATCTCAGGGGGTGAGGACGCCCAGGCCCAGCAGCACGAAGACCAGGGCACCCAGGGCGATGCGGTACCAGACGAACAGGCTGTAGCTGCGCTCCGAGATGTAGTGCATGAACCAGCCGATGATCAGGTAGCCCACCGCGAAGGCGATCAGCGTGGCCACCGCGGTCTGGCCCATGGTGTACATCCCCGCGGGAACCTTGCCCGACACGACCTTGTAGAGCTCGTAGAGTCCCGAGGAGAACACGGCCGGGATGGCCAGCAGGAACGCGTAGCGCGCGGCGGCCGCACGGGTGTAGCCCATGAGCAGCCCAGCGGTGATCGTGCCACCGGAGCGGGAGACCCCGGGAATCAGTGCCAGCGCCTGGGCGAAGCCGAAGCCCACCGCGTGCTTCATGGTGAGGTCCTCCAGGTGGCGCTCCTGCTTGCCCACGTGGTCCGCGACCGCCAGGAAGATGCCGAAAAGCACCAGCATGGTGGCGGTGATCCAGAGGGACCGGAACTGGGTCTCGATGAAGTCCTGCAGCAGCAGACCCAGGATGCCGATCGGCAGCGAGCCCAGGATGATGAACCAGCCCATCCGGGCATCGGGGTCCCTGCGGTCCATGCGCCCGGTCAGTGAGAGCGCCCAGTGCTTGATGATGCGCACGATGTCCCGCCAGAAGAAGATGATCACGGCGGTCTCCGTGCCCAGCTGCGTGATGGCGGTGAATGCCGCTCCGGGGTCGCCGCCGCCGGGCAGGAACTCCCCCACGATGCGCAGGTGCGCGGAGGAGGACACCGGGAGGAATTCGGTCAGGCCCTGCACGAGGCCGAGAATTATCGCTTCGATCCAGTTCACGCGACAACTGTACGGCACGTGAACTCCACCCCGGCCGGTGCAGCAACTGGGAGGGGGCTGGACGCACACAGGGCCCCCGTCCGTGGACGGGAGCCCTGTTCGAGGCGCGGCGAGGACGGCTCAGCGAGTGCCGGGGCGATCTTCCGCGGTGTCGTCCTCGTCGTCGAAGTCGTCCTCGTCGATGAGGTCCTCGTCCATCATCTCGTTGTCCTCGAGGAGGTCCTCGTCGTCATCGTCATCGTCCTCGTCGTAGTCATCATCGTCGTCGTCGGCGAAGACGGTGAGGGGTGTGACCTCGTCGTGCGCGTCGTACAGCGCCTCCTCGTAGGCTTCGAAGGCGTTGGCGATGGCCACGTAGGCCTTGTCCACCGAGGGGTCCTCGTCCGAGCGCCTGTTGGCGGCTGCGGCGAGGTGCTCCTCGAGGGCGTTGACGAGCGATTGCAGGGCGGCGCGAGGATCGGTGCTCATGGAGTAGACGTTAGCCGTTATCCGAGCAGAATGGGAGCGATGAGAGAACAACGCCTCAAGCGCACGTCCGTCACCGGGCACCCCACCATGACGGGTCGCGACGAGCGCTACGAATACCTGTCCCTCACGGTGGGCCCCCGCGAGAAGCCCGCCGACGCCCGCACCCGCGTGGCGGAGCACGCCGAGTACGGGAAGTGGGAGCTCATGCGCTCCGCGGTGCTCTACGACGGGGCCCGCCGCTTCGTGCTGCGGCGCCGGATCATGCGGGTGGACCGCACGCTCTGAACGGGCGGCCCCTGCGTCAGTCGGCCACCGGGCCCAGCAGGGAGGTGGCCGTGGCCGCGTGCACGGATTCCTCGTCCGAGGGGTGGTACATCCCGGCGAGCACGTCCCGGTAGAGCCGCTCCAGCTCGGAGCCCCGCCGGTACTGTGACCCGCCCGAGGAGCGCAGCGCCAGGTCCACGACCTCCCGGGCGGCCTCGGTGGCACGGTGCTTGACCCCGGAGAACAGGACGAACCAGCGCCGCCCGTGGGCAACCTCCCGGTCCGAGCCGAGGGCGTCCACGTCTGCACACAGCTGCCGCAGCTGCAGCTCGATCCCGTCCCGCAGCACCCCGGCCCGGGCGATGTGGCGGCGGATGTCCGGGTCCTGCGAGTACGCCGCTCCCTTGGCCAGCGAGCGGCGGGTCGTGGTGATCTCCACGGCCACCTCGATCGCCCGGTCCGCGATCCCGGTGTAGACCGCCGCGAGCAGCAGCTCGAAGCACCCGAAGATCCCCCACACCACGGGATCGGGGTTCGGGCCCACCGCGGTGGTGGTCAGGAGGTCCGCCTCCCGCAGCAGGGCACCGTCCAGCACGGTGGAGCAGGACTGCGAGGCGCGCATCCCCAGCGCGTCCCAGTCCGCACGGGTGGTGACCCCGGGGGCAGGGCTGCGGTGGTCCTCCCGGGTGAGGAATCCCACGAGGAGCCGCGCGGCGTCGTCGTCCTCCGTGGGTGCGCCGCCGGGGGGTTCCGCGCCCTCGACGCGGGCGTGCACGAGCAGCCGCGTCCAGCGCGGTGAGAGCGACGTGAAGATCTTGGTCCCGTGCAGCGTCCAGCCCCCGGTGGCGGGCTCGGCGCGGGTGGTTGCGTCGAAGAGCACGGAGTCGTTGCCGGCCTCCGAGATGCCGAACGCGAAGACCTCCCCCGCCACGGCGTCCTCGAAGATCCGGCGCGCCCGCTCGTCCCCGCGCAGGTGGAGCGTGTAGCCGATGCCCACGATCACGTGGTGCATGTTGATTCCCAGCGCCGTGGCCGGTGCGGCCGTCGCGAGCCGTCGCTGGGCGCGGGCCGCCTGCTCCAGTGTGAAGCCCAGGCCGCCGAACTCCCGCGGCACGAGCATGCGCAGGTAGCCGGTCTTCCGCAGCGCCTCGAAGTCCTCGTCGCAGAAGCGGTTCTCGCGGTCCACGTCCGCGGCGCGGGCGCGGATCCGGGCCAGCAGGTCCTCGGGGAGCAGGTCGGTCACGGGGTCCAGCACGGGGTCCATCTCAGGGTCCTTCGGATCGGGGTGTTCGCGGGTTCGGGTGCTCGTGCGGCTGCGTGCTCGCGCGGTCGGCTGCGCGCGGTGCGCTGGCCGGGCGGTGAACCGGGGAACGACGCCGCGCGGGTGCGTTGGGCGCGCACGCGACCGTGCGGCGTCGTCGTCGCCGGTCCGTGCTGTGGTCAGTAGGTGCGCAGGAGCCGGTCCAGCACGCGGGAGCCGAACTCCAGGGAGGCCACCGGCACGCGCTCGTCCACGCCGTGGAACATGCCCGTGAAGTCGAGCTCGTCCGGCAGCTGGAGCGGCACGAAGCCGTAGCCGGTGATCCCCAGGGTGGAGAGGGACTTGTTGTCGGTGCCGGCCCCCAGCATGTACGGCAGCACCACGGCGTCGGGGTCCTCGGCCTCCAGTGCGTCGACCATGGCATCCACCACCGTGCCGGAGAACGGGACCTCCAGGGCGATGTCCTCGAACTCCGCGTCGATGCGCACCTTCTCCCCGGCGAGCTCCTGCAGCGTGGCCAGCACGTGCTCCTTCTGCTCGGGCAGGAAGCGCACGTCCACCGCGCCCTGGGCGGAGCCGGGGATCACGTTGGTCTTGTACCCGCCCTCGAGCACCGTGGGGTTCGAGGTGTTCTGCAGCGTGGCCCCCACGAAGCGGGACACGGCGCCCAGCTCCCGCAGCAGCTTCTGGGGGTTCTGCGGGTCGAACTCCACGCCGGTGAGCTCCGTGACCTGGTCCAGGAACGCCCGCGTGGTCTTGGTGAGCTCCACCGGCCACGTGTACTGGCCGATGTTCGCCATGGCCCGGGACAGGTGCGTCACGGCGTTGTCCTCGTGCAGCCCGGACCCGTGGCCGGCCTGGCCCTGCGCGTGGAGCTTGAGCCACAGCAGCCCCTTCTCCGCGGTCTGCAGCAGGTACGCCCGGCGCCCGCCGATGGTCGCGGAGAACCCGCCCACCTCGCTGATCGCGTCCGTGACGCCCTCGAAGACCTCGGGGTGCTCGTGCACCATGTACTTGGAGCCGTAGCGCATGCCCGCCTCCTCGTCCGCGAAGAACCCGAAGACGATGTCCCGCTTGGGCACGGCCCCGGTGCGGCGCATGTGCCGCAGGACGGACAGCATCATGGCGTCCATGTCCTTCATGTCCACCGCGCCGCGGCCCCAGATCATGCCGTCCTTCAGCTCGCCCGCGAACGGGTCCACGGACCAGTCCTGGGCCATCGCGGGCACCACGTCCAGGTGGCCGTGCACCAGCAGGGCGCCCGCCGTGGGGTCCGAGCCCTCCAGGCGGGTGAACACGTTGGCGCGGCCCGGGGCGGACTCGAAGTACTGGGTCTCCAGCCCCACCTCCTGGATCAGCTCGGCCACGCGCTCGGCGGCCGCCCGCTCCCCCTCGGCCTCGCCGCTGGAGTAGTTGGAGGTGTCGAAGCGGATGAGCTCCTGGCAGATCCGTGCAGTCTCCGCCTCGGGGGTGGAGGTGTTCTCGGTCGTCTCGCCCATGGCGCGGCTTCTCCTCACTCGTCGATGACGACGCCGCCGCGCGGCCTTCCCGGGCCGCACTCGCTCCCGGCACCGGCGGCGTCGCTGCTGCTCCCACGGTAGTCCCCCGTGGAATTGGCAGGGTTCTCGGTTACCCTGAGTGGCACGAACCCCTGTGTTTCATGAGGACCCGTTGGAGGACACGATGACTGGAAACATCACGCTGATCGCCCGGACCGTGCCCAACCGCCGGGAGGTCACCGCGCCGAGCCGGTCCGTGACCGAGAGCGACTCCGCCGCCCTGGCCCAGCTGCTGGTGGAGGCCTACGGCACGCGGGTGGAGGGCGAGCAGGACAAGGCGGAGGCCCTCGTGCGGGACGCATTCGCCGGTGCCTACGGTCCGTTCCTCGCGGAGCAGTCGCAGCTGATCGAGGACGAGGACGGCCACCCCGTGGCCGCCGCCATGGTTCTGGAACGCCGCGAGGACGACCGGCTCCCGGACGTCCCCTACCTGTTCGAGCTGTTCACGGCGTCGTCGCACCGACGCCGCGGACTCGCGGAGCAGCTCGTGCGCCAGGTCATGGCCTCGCTGCACGAGAACGGGTACGACGAGGTGTGCGTGCGCATTCCCGAGGACAACTCCGCGGCGCTCGCGCTGTACTTGACCCTGGACTTCAACCGCTGGTCCCCGGAGCAGGACGAGATCTGAGCCGACCGCCCCGGGCAGGGCTGCGCCCGCGCGGGCCCTGCCGCTCGGCGTGGGCCCTGCCGCTCGACGCGGAACCGCAGTAGGCGCGGAGTCCGCGCCGCACCCGAGGGTGCCGGATGTCCCGGTCGGCAGTCCCGACCTTCTCGTGCCGGTGGGAACGGCGAACCGGGGCTCCCGCCGTCGGCCCCCCGGCCGCGCCGGGTCACGCCACCGCTCCGCGGCCTCAGCGCAGGTCGAGCTCCCTGCGCACCGGAGGCTGCTGCGTGACGTCCGTGTGCAGCGCCCAGCGCACGGCCACCTCGACGAGCCTGAGGCTCTGCGGGTCGTGCGTGGCGGTGGCGCCGGGGTGCCGGGAGTCCAGGACCTCCCCGGCCGCCGCGGCCTCGGCATCCTCCAGGATGCGGGCCTCGCCCTCCAGCTGGACCTCCTCGGTGCCGTCCCGCATGATGACCATGGAGATCCGCGGGTCCGAGGCGATGTTGGAGCACTTGCGGGAGGCCACGTTGGTCCCGAGCACGAGGTGTCCGGCCTCCGTGCCGGCCACGTGCACGTAGGCGGACTCCGGGTACCCGGTCCCGCTGTTGCTGGCCACCACGGCCGAGCCGGCATCGGCCACGAAGCCCATCAGCCAGCGTGCGTCCTCGGTGAGGTTGTTGCCCAGTTCGACCATCTCTGCCCCCGGTGGGTCGTCGCGGTTGCCGGTGCGGCACGTCCACCACCCACTGTAGGGCCGCGGCCTTGGGCGGTCACCGGATGGACGCGTGTCGCCCGAGGCCGAGCAGGCACCGCCGACGCCGGGCGTGCCGTTCCGGGCCGGAGGATGCCGACCGGAAGTGCGGCCCGCCGGCCAGAACCGGGGCATGACGACCGGAATCCGAACGGTGCCCGGGGTGTCGGCACCACCTCCGGAGGCTCAGAGCAGGGTCTGGACGGGCTCCACCAGGTGCGCGTCCCGGGACTGCACCGAGCCCACGTCCGTGCTCACGGGGTGCATCCGCCACTGGCCGGCCACGTCCAGGCTGTGCGCCACAGCGCGCTCCAGCAGGGCCCGGGTGTGGTCCTTGTCCTTGTCCGGGGCGATCCACTCGCGGGCGAAGTCCTCGCCCATGCCCATCGGGAGCCTGTTGTGCAGGGCGCCGAGCGCGGCCAGGTGCGGGTCTCCGGAGCTGGGGTCCGGTGCCTCACGGGTGAGGATCGAGCACGACAGCAGCCACTGCCCCGGGGCGTCCTCCTGCGCGGCCCTGCCGGGGCGCGACTGCCCCGGGCGGGCGGCGTCCTCGCAGCCCTCGGGGATGCGCCACCACTCGTAGATCCCGGCGAACCAGATCACGGAGCCGTTCCGCGGGTGCACGTAGTACGGCTGCTTCCGGCCCCGCCCCGAGGCGGGGGCCTGCCACTCGTAGTAGCCGTCAGCGGCGATCGCGCAGCGCCGGGCGGTGATCGCCGCGCGGAACGAGGGCTTCTCCATCACGGTCTCGGAGCGGGCGTTGAACATCTTGGAGCCCACCGAGATCTCCTTGGCCCACGAGGGCACCAGACCCCACCGGGCGGCGTGGATCTCCGGCAGCAGCTGACCGTCCTCGGTGAGCCGCTCGAGCAGGACGGGCACGGTGTGGGTGGGGGCCACGTTCCAGTTCGGCTCCGCCCCTTCGCCGATCGAGTCGTCCACCCGCGCGTCGAAGGGCAGGGCCAGCTGGCCGGGGGTCCTGGCGATCACATAGCGCCCGCACATGCCGCGCTCCTCTCCCTGGGGGTCATCGAGAGGCCGACGACCGCGTCACCGGGCCGTAGCCCATGTACGTGGCATAGCGGTCGTAGACCCCCATGAGGGCCTCCTCGACCTCCGCCACCGTGGTCCCGGGGCGCACGTCCGCCGCGCAACCGGCCGTGGCCGGCTCCCACGGCACGTCCAACGCCTCGTAGACCTCCTCGAGCACGCTGCGCAGCGGCTCCGACTCCTCGACCACGAGCACCGTGGAGAAGTACCACGCTCCAGCCACCACGCGCTGCGCCGTGCCCGCGAGCTTCACGGGCCGCGCCGGATCCGCCGCGGTGCCGGGCGCGTGCACGCTGTACTCGCCGGCGCAGTACTCGCCCGGGATCTCCCCCACCTCGGCCGGGATCTCCAGCTCCTCCAGAGCCGCCACGATCATGTCCCCGAACAGCCGGTAGCGGTCCTGGATGCCTGTCTTGGGATCCGGGTCCGGTTCCACGTGGTCGATCACCAGGCACCCACCGTGGTAGGCCGCCGCGCGACCACCCACGCGGCGCACGAGAGGGGTGAAGGCGGCGTCGTGCGCGGCCTGGCGCGCCCGGGAGAACCCCGGGTTCAGCTCGTCGCGGCGCCCGAACGCGACCGTGGGTCGCGGCTGGTACACGCGCAGCACGGGTTCGGTGCCGCCGCTTCGGGCGGCGTCGAGGATGGAGAGGGCGCGGCGGTAGTCCTGCTCGGCGCCCAGGGACTCGCGCTGACGTATGAGTTTCATGCTGCCGCCAACTCTAGTGCAGGCGCGCGGCGAGCCGCCCGGTCCCGAGCGGGGCGGAGTCAGGCCCCGGTGTGGACGAGCCGTGCCCCCGCAGCGGCACTGGATGCCCGAGCCGGCGTCTCCGCAGCAGCCCGGGGCGCCGGGGCCAGGGGGCCGTGAGCCGCGGCCGCGACGATCGCCGTCTTGAGGACGTGCGGGTCCTCCAGCAGGTCACGGGACTGGTTGAGCGACGTGAGCACCCGCCACGCCATGGGCACGCCCCCGCGGGACACGTACCGGTTGACGTGGCGCACCGCGGTGTTCCACCGTCGGCGCTGGTCCCGGGTCAGCTCGTGGCCCCCCAGCTCCGCGAGCCACCCTCGGGCACCCGCGTAGACGCGCGTGACCAGCTCGCGCTCGAACGCCTCCACGGTCCCGGTCCCCCGCATCAGACGATTCAGAGCGGTCAGTTCTGCCACGGACATCGCGGCTTTCACGGTGGTTGCAGTGCGCATGACGTCTCAGCCCCCCTGAGATGGTGACCGTGGTGAGAGCGCGCCAGGGCGCCCTCACCACGGTTGTCGAACCAGCCCTGCTGGCCGGACGCTCCCCCCGGATCGTCCTTCGGCCAGCGGTCTCTCCCCTTGCGCACTCAGTGTAGGCAGGTCCCCGCGGGCCTTCACAGTCGCACATTGGGGGACGACGCCGCACGGTTGTCCCCCGGAGGGCACCCGTCCGCGGTGGGGCGGTTGCGACGGAGGCCGCGACGGTGATCCGTCGCGGCCTCCGGTGGAGGGGTCATCCGAGGGGACTCAGAAGTCCCAGTCCTCGTCAGGTTCCCCGGAATCTTGCGGTTTTTCGGTGGCCAGGTCGGACTCGTGCCCTCTACGTGCCACTCCCCCGCAGTCGGACGACAGCAACGAAGCCACACGCTTCGGAACCCATGCGAAACCGAGGACAACAGCTTATGGGGCAAACAGCCACAGCGGAAACACTTGATCCTACGACGGTCAAGTCTTTTTTCGTGGTGTAACTCGGTTTAGGCGGTGAGGAGCAGTTCCGGACGTGAGCGCAGTGAGATCCCACGTAGGCACGGTCGCTTCGACGGCTACATCGTCGCGCGCCACTTGCCTCTTTCGCTCTGCACGAGCCTCTCGGACTCGCCGGATCACGCCTGCGCTCCAATCAGTCCCCGCACTTCGAAGAGCAGGATGTCATTGATGTTCGCTGACTCCAGGGCCTCAAGCAGACCCTGGCGAAGCTCGATCGTGTTCGCGGCCGTGTCCGCTCCGACGAACTCCCGATAGGACTCTGCGATGAGATGTGCGAGCTCAAAGGACATGCCATTGCGCAGCAGCGCGATCACGTAGCGATCTGCGGTGCCGTATTTCAGCTTGAGATAGAACGTCTCCTCGACCAGGTCCAGCGAGAACAGTATCTCCAGGTACTTCATGAAGTTGTAGTCGAGGAAGTCGAGCTCCGCCTTGATCCGCACGATTGCGAGGTTGACGAGCGCACCGCGTGATTTCGTCGACCGTCTCACGTAGCCACTCGTGTGTTCGGTCGCGAAGCGCTTGACCTCGCCCCACTTCGACCCCACCCAGATCAGATCGTCCCCCTGACGCCTCCAATGCGTCAGGTAGCGCCCGATCATGAGCTTCAGAGGATCGCCTTCTGCCCGCCAGCTGAGGAACATGGCATAGAAGTTGCGCGCCCCCTGCTCGTCTCGAAGGCGTTCGAGGTCATCGGTGTCACGGCCGAGTTCGACACCCGTGAGGAAGATATCGACGATCAACGTAATCAGGTCGTCGGCCGTCGAGACTGCGCTGCCGGTGCGATCAGTCGCCCGATCCTGCATCAGCAGCTCGTAACGAAACACATCGAAGTCTTGCGCGCCGTGCCGGAAGCAGAGACGGCCGAGCTCAGTCTGCGCAAGCCGAGCGCCCTCAAGTCCGGACGCACCCGACTCGATGTTCTCCAGCCGCTCGAGCGCTTCAATGCGCGGCTGATCAACCGGGCCAGACTCAAGAAGTGGATTCTCTACCGGATCGGACGCCGACTTCGAAGGGTCAGCTCGGTCCTCGAGCCAACTCAGCGGGTTCCAGCGCTTCGGCGCGTAGGAGCTCTTGAGGACGTAGATCTTCGGAACCAGTAGCTCGAGCTTCGGCGTATCCGACGAGAAGATCTGGCTGAACCGAGCCACGCGACCAACCAGATTCCTGAAGGCCGACCGTGCCAGGTAGCCACGTCCCCGATCGGGCGACAGCAGGACCATCGTGTCAGCTGGAGTGTTCACACCCTCCAGCAAGGTCGAAGTCGTCACGAGGAAGCGATTGTCCGGAGACTGATCTTCCCGGAAGAGGTTCTCAACATACTGTCGCAGCACCTCGGGAATCTGTCCGTGATGGAAAAGGACGCCACTTCGGATCACGTCGACGAGGAGGTAGTCCTTGTCGACGAGGTCACTGATTGCCTCGATAGCTTTGGCGGCTGCAGGAGCAATCGCGTCATTCGCGGAACCGACCTTGCTTGCGATACGGCGCGCCAAGTCCTGAGCGTCACGAGGCTTGTTCAGGTAAACGATAGTGCGAGGGCCGGCGAAAGCGATGACCGCGTCGGCATCATCCTCCGGAACCGTCAGCGACGACTCGAACGAACGAGCCAAGAACTGATCGAAAACGTGCAGGGTATCCCCGGGCGCACCCACGAAGAATTGCTCGACCTTGACCTGTTCGTTTACCGTGCGGGCACGCACCAGCTCATCCGCACCGTTGACGTGTCGGAGCGCTTCAGGGTTCTCGAGGAACGGCGTGTAATAGGCGGCCTGCATGTCGGCTTTACGGGCACGCGCCACGAGAATCACCTGAGACAGCTCAAGCGCACGGGGCTTGTCTGACAGAACGTTTTGTGCCTCATCAATAAGCAGATGATCGATCTTGAGTTCTGGGTTATCGACGAACAGCTTGTGCAGCCGCTCCTGCGTGAGGATGGCGAGGAACGATGACTCGCCGTTGTACGCCTCGGGGTGAGAAATGACGCGTGCCGAGACGTCACGTTGGCGCATGAGACGCACCAGTTCGGCTTTTGTCTGCGCGATCAGAGCCTTTGACGGCACCACTATGCAGACTGCACCGGGGAGTGAGGCAAGGGCACGATCGGTCATCATCTCGGACTTGCCGTATGAGGTTGGCGCGATGATGGCCACGTGCGAATTGAGCATGTTGAACGCGCGCAGCGCCAACTGTTCGCGTGTACGGGTGATCCCCTCCGATGTGAAGTTCTTGCCATGAGCGACTCCGAGCACCCGGTGCAACGAGTTGTCTTCGAGCACTTCGGGATGAGCCGCGTGGATCGCGGCGATGACGGGCATCAGTTCACGGTGATCCGCGATGTCCAGCAGCGGCTCGAAGTCCGCCGTGTCCAGTGAGTACTGAAGTGCGATTCGATAGCCGAGCCGCTCGACGGTCGCGTCGCCTTGGCGAAGGAAGATCACGGCATACGAAAGCAGCTCCTGGTACTGGTCGTCCGAGATCGCGTGTCCGAGCGACATGCTCGTGTAGAGCTCGAGAAAGCGCGACTCGTCGAGGTTCGCCTGATTTCGCAGCTTCCGATAAGTGATGTCAACGGCCATCAGACGAGCGCTCCGATCGAGGCACGCAATACTTTGACCAGGTCTTCAAGGTCCGACTGCTGGATGAGCAGCAACCGGAGGTCTGCAAAGCGACCGCGACCCTTCACACTTTCGATGAGCGACTTGCCTGTCTCTGAGTCGATCTCGTCGAGCAGCAGGTCACGCATTACGACGCCGCACAGGAGCGCGCGCACCTTCGTGGTTCCGCCGCCGTGGACGGCCTTGAAGTCCGCACGAAGGAGCTTCTTGACGCTCGATGCTTGGGCGCTTTGCAACGTTGCGTCTGCGTCGAGTAGCGCTGCGTCCCAGCGCTTCTTGCGAACGTCAGACGTGAACATCTCGTGGAGGCTTCGCTCGGCAACGCCGATGAGATCGCGAACCTTGCTGTCTGCCGTCTGGGTGTCGGATACCTTCCCCGCCTTGACCTCGCCGTACCAGAGGCCCCCATCGTGGGCATCGTAGAAGGTGAGGTCAAATCCCTTCTTGATCGCACGCTCCTCCTTGTTGAGGTAGAGCGCAGCAGACACAAGCTTTTCGTGACCGTGCGGCACGAGAAGGTGCACTATCAGCTCCCCGGCAATGCCGAGCTTCGTTTCCTCACTCTTCGTGTCGTAGAGTTTAAAGAACTCCTCGAGTGTCAGATCGAACGAGTAGTAGTCGGGGTCTTCGGCCGCCTTCACACGCCCATAGCAATACTCGACAAGCCTCGTATTGAGCGTGTCTTTAATCTCCTGGGTCACTTCTTCGAGCACCAGGATGCTCGCGTCGTCGACGGTGACGACTCTCACTCCGTCCATGTGATCCCCCAAACCCAGACGCTTCTCCCCCGGCGATTCATGGCCTATGCAGTCTCCTTCGCGGGCCAACGCTTCGGCCTGCGTCGCGCACTGAGTCCTTCAGATTCCAGTCGATGGTGACTGATGCCCGAACTGCCGCGACAAGCTCCTGCGCGATCTTCTTGAGTATGTCGTCACCTAGCTCTAGTGCAGCAGCGCCGTCGGCAGCGTCCCACAGCCGCTGCTCCAGCGTCTTCGTTGGTTTCGGCTTCGCGGTCCGTCCTGCCATGGCGTGTCGCTGTCTCCTTAACGCCGATCAGGGCGCAGATTACTGATGTCGGGTCACTGATCCCACGATATCGGCCGACTGTGTCATTCGAGCCGAAGAGATCTCGCGTGCAGCTTTGTGTCGCGGTCCGGCGGGGGGCAGCTTGCCTCAACCTGATGCCGATAGCCGCCCACCGAGTATCCTGAACTGGGCTTTTCGGGAATAGCGATCGCTCAGAGGCGCTGTCCAGGATCCTGCTCGACCTCGATCGGCATCGGCTCGACCTCGGCATTCGCATCGACCTCTGACGCAGCCTCGAGCATCGAGTGTCACCTGCCGAACAACCGCCTCCGCACGGTTACGCACCATCTCTCGCTACAGCTCCGCTATCGCCTCGTCGTCCGCGACCTGCACCGAGGACAGGAGCCTCCATTGCTCGTCAGAGAACTTCCGCGCCTCGAACATCGCTCGGAAGCGGGCATACCACCCGTCAGGACTCATCTGGGGTTTGGCGAGCGCGACCTCGGTTCAAAGCGCTGCTTCATCTGCGGGTGCGAGCGGGGTCTACACGACGAAGGATGCTCGCTTCGTCCACGTCAGGCGAATCAGGTTCGCTCCCCCTGCCCGCGGCGCACTTTCTTCCAGAACGATCGGACTGCCGGCAGTGCCCGCTCGTTGATCATGCGCTGCACGTGCGGAGTCGCCTTGCGGATCAGAACGTACCCGCCCGCCGCGGCGCCGATCACGGCCAGGATGCGGAGTGCCGCTGCCTACCGCGTCGGCATCCGAATCGGAATCGTTGGTTGGCGACGTCGCGTCGTAGTTGTAGTCGTTATCCTCGTCTGGGTCCTCTGGATGGAACGACGCATGATCCGACAGCTTGCCCTAGCTATCAAAGAGCAATTGGCTCAGGCCGCCATCCTCTGACCGCCCAGGCGTCAGGGACTCGTCGTATTCGTAGTACCCGTAGATCTTGCCCATGTACTCCCCCGGAGTTCGTTGAATCGCAGTCAACACCAGCCGACCGAAACTCCTCCGTCAGACATGAAGAATGCGCCGCCGACCGGAGAGCGCCGAAGCGCTCCGTCTAGACGACTTGGGCGCGGTGCTCGACGACCTCGCGCGCGATTGGCAGGATCCCTCCCCAGGTCCCAGGAGCCCCGCCGTACGTCCTATTCCTCGCTGAGCCGAGCAACGGGATGTATGGACCCACACAGATCCGCATGATTCCGCGGTTTTCGGTCGAAGATTTTCGCCGCACTATGACAGATCGATGAGGCAGGAAGCCTCATCGTGTGGAGAGAGGAATCTGTCATGGGACCGACGGCGCACCTGCCTTTCATGGACAAGAACAAGCCCTCAGCAATAACACCCGTCAGAGCGTTGATATATGCACGAGCGTCACAAGACCGGCTCAAACTGATGCGGTCGATCGGCGATCAGGTCAGTGACTGCCGCTCGTGGTGCCAACCGTTGGGGTGGACGGTCGTGCGCGTCCTGAGAGATGCAGACCGCTCCGCTTCCCAGTGGCGGACAAAGGATCGAGAAGGTTTCGAGGAAGCCTTGCAACTCATCGAGTCAGGGAAGGTCGACGGTTTCGTCACCTGGGAGCCATCCAGAGCCGGCCGGGATCTCCAGATCTACCTCCAGTTACGCGCCGCCTGCCAAGCAGCAGGAATTCTCTACCTGACGCAAGGCCGGGTCTTCGACTTCACTCGCTCCGACGATAGCTTCATGCTCGGATTCGAGTTCCTGCGAGCCGAAGCCGACGCACACACGATGCGCGAACGGCAGATCCGCACCGTACGCCTCCTGGCAGAGAAGGGACGCCCGCACGGGCGAATACCTTATGGCTATCGACGCGTTTACGACACGAGCACAGGCCGGCTCATCGGCCAAGAGCCGGATCCGCACACCGGCGAACTCGTAAGGCTGATGGCACGGGGGATTATCTCCGGCACACCACTCGGAACGATCGCGAACGATCTTCAAGACCGGGAAGAGCCAACACCTCAGAAATCCCATAACGGGAAGATCACCACAGGGTGGACATCGATGACGGTGAAACAGATCATGCAGAACCCCACCATCGCAGGAAAACGCGTCTACCGCGGAGAGATCATCGGTGACGCCGCGTGGGAGCCCCTGATCTCCATCGAGGATTTCACACGGATCCAGCGGCTCCTGTCCGACCCATCACGGCGAGTGCACGAGACCGGGACGGTCACCCCCAAATCGTTGCTGTCACACATCGCAATATGCGATTGTTGCGAGCACCCGCTTCATCGCGTCCTCGACCGACCCCATGGCGATGCCCCACGAAAAGTGCGATACCAATGCCGTTTCCGCGGCTGCTACAAGATATCCATCAGCGCAGCACCCGTCGAGGAGTACGTCGTCGACTACGTCCTCGCCTGGCTTTCGCGTCCTGCAAACGCCGCATTGCTGATCGGCGAAGACGACGAATGGGTTTCGCAGTCCGTCGGAGCACGCGAGCATCTCGCAAAACTGGAGGCGAGACTCCAGGAGGCAATAGACGGTTGCGCGAATGGCGATGTCAGTCTCGGACTGCTCAGCGGTATCGAGAAAAAGCTCGTCCCGATGATTGAGCGCGCGCGACACCAGTTGGCGTTGCCCATCGTTGATCGCGCGATCGGAGATCTCGTCAACGCCGAAGACATCTCCATCGCTTGGAATGGACTCGCATTCGCAGAACAGCGAAGGATCATCAAGGCTCTCTTCGAGGTGCGCATCACTCCGGCTCCCCGAAGGTCGGCAGGAGGGGCGTTCCAACCCGAGCGCGTCGTGATCACCGCGCGAGCCGTAGGCGCTGGAAAGGTGCAGGGATGACGCGGCTGTCTTCGAGCTGACACCGGCGTCAGTCACGGTGGGCGGGTCCTCCAGGACCCGCCCACCGCACGTCTCTCACCTCGTGGTCGGCATCTCGACGATGAGTCTCTGATCGAGCTCGTCGAGGTCGACCCGGACAAGACGTCCGACCTTGTAGCCGTGGATCGTTCCGTCCGAGATCCTGCGGCGAAGTGTCTTGGTTGACACTCCGAATCTCGACGCAGCCTCCGCCAGTGATACAAGGTTTCGTGCCGTGGTATCGGCGCGACTCTGGTTTGTCATCGTGGTCCCTCTTCGTCAGCCAACGATTACTGATTCTCAGGTACGTGCGCCACTCCCGTACCGACTTGATGGCATGCCTCTAGGAGACCCCAAGTTCGGTTTCCACGCGAGCGCTGAGACGATCGGCGAGTTAGCGATCGCGAGTCATCGTGGAGTGCTGGTAGCGCAGAACGACGCGCATGTCGGAGTGCCCGCCGCGTCTCATCAACTCGGCCAACGTTGCACCTTCCTGGGCGAAGATCGTCAAGCCGGTATGCCGCAAGTCGTGGAATCGGAATCCGTGTGCCACGCTCTCAACCGCCTCGCGAGCCTCGCCCCAGATGTACCCCCACCGCGTGTGTGACAACGGCACGCTCCCCCGCGTGCTGGCCGGGACGACCGGTGCCTTCGCTTCTGGCGCCACGTAGTCCTCCAGGTGTTTCCTCAAGGGCTCCAGCATGATCCGTGGGACGCTCAGCGCTCTTTTCCCCGCCTCGCTCTTCGGTTCGGAGAAATCGCCTGTGTTCACGTTGAGTTGTCTGCGCACGTGCAGGGTCGCTCCCCCGTCTGGGTGCCATTCGATGTCCCTGCGCTGGAGTCCCAGGCACTCACCGCGGCGTAGTGGCACCAGGCGGCAAGCAGGATCGTGATCGCATACCGATCCGGCGCTGCCTTGTACAGGGCGTCGACCTGGCCGGGAGTCGCGACGTCATCGCTTTCGTCATGCTCTGCGTCGTGGCGCACCGATTCCTGCTTGGGGATCGAGATGCTCGGCGCGGCCGGGATGATCCCGTCCCGGGCAGCCTGCCTGAGGACCATCATGAGCGCGGTCAGGACCGATCGTGTGATGCCGTTGAACTTCGACTTCGGGTTCAGTGGAGACGGTATCTGGTCCAGACGTGTGGTCATGACCTTGATCCGGTCGATGTCGATCTCGCGCACCGGGGTGTCGCCGAACTCCGGAATCAGGTAGCCGTCGACTTTGCTCGCATAGGAGCGGACCGTTCCGGCCGCGCGTCGTTTGCCGGAACGGTTGGGTTCTGTGCGGATCATCTCGATCCAGCGCTTGGCGTAGGTCGTGAACCCGACCGAGCGTGCTTCGTCGGCGGCGGCAGCAGCGCGCCGCCGCTTGGCGACGACCGCGGGTGGCTCCCACTCCCCTCTTGAGATCCTGGTGTGCATGCCGGCCAGCCAGGTGCGGGCGTCCGTCTTCGTGAGAAACGTCAAAGACTTGTCGTCCTCAGTCCGCGCCGTGTACATCCGGCCATCAGGGGCGGGATAACGGGCCTGCCAGCGGCTCGAGGGCAGCTTACGGATCCGACCCCATCCCTCTCGCCTCGATGCAGCCCTGCCTGTCTTCTGAGTGGCGCTCATCGTGTCCTCCCCTGACCTCGAACGGATGTCAGGGAGCTCTCGTGCCCCTTCGTGTCCCTCATCGGAAGCACGTCGCAAAACCCCTGGTCAACAGGCTTTTTCTCGACATTCAGAGCGTGCTGAAAGGCACGAAGGGGCACGACCCAAGGGGTGTGCCAGACCCAAATTTCTCCTGGCGATCCACCTTGCTCCCACCATGCAGGTGTGTGCGTGCCCCCCGTGTGCCCTACTGAATGGGTGTTGATGCTCATTGTCGTCCTCTCCTGTCGTATTGAAGAGGGCACGAAAAAGCCCCGGACCTGCGAAAACTCGCAGATCCGGGACCCTTGACCACCCCTGAGCGGTCAGGAGCGGACCAGGACTTCTAGAAGTCCCAGTCCTCGTCCTCCGTGTTCACGGCCTTGCCGATCACGTAGGAGGAGCCGGAGCCGGAGAAGAAGTCGTGGTTCTCGTCCGCGTTCGGGGACAGCGAGGAGAGGATCGCTGGGGAGACGTCCGTCATCTCGCGCGGGAACAGCGCCTCGTAGCCCAGGTTGTTCAGGGCCTTGTTCGCGTTGTAGTGCAGGAACTTCTTGACGTCCTCGGTCCAGCCCACGGAGTCGTAGAGGGCCTCGGCGTAGGCCACCTCGTTGTCGTAGAGCTCGTCCAGCAGGTCGTAGGTGTAGTCCTTCAGCTCCTGCTGGCGCTCGGGGGTCTCCTGCAGCAGACCCTTCTGGTACTTGTAGCCGATGTAGTAGCCGTGCACGGCCTCGTCGCGGATGATCAGCCGGATCAGGTCCGCGGTGTTGGTCAGCTTGGCGTGCGAGGAGAAGTACATGGGCAGGTAGAACCCCGAGTAGAACAGGAAGGACTCCAGCAGCGTGGAGGCCACCTTCTTCTTCAGCGGGTCGTCACCCTTGTAGTAGCGCAGGACGATGTCCGCCTTGCGCTGCAGGTGCTCGTTCTCCTTGGACCAGCGGAACGCCTCGTCGATCTGCTTCATGGAGGACAGCGTGGAGAAGATCGAGGAGTAGGACTTGGCGTGCACGGACTCCATGAAGGCGATGTTGGTGTACACCGCCTCCTCGTGCAGGGTCTTGGCGTCCGGGATGAGCGAGACCGCGCCCACCGTGCCCTGGATGGTGTCCAGCAGGGTCAGGCCCGTGAACACCTTCATGGTGAGGTCCTGCTCCTCGGCGGTGAGGGTCTTCCAGGACTGCACGTCGTTGGACAGCGGCACCTTCTCGGGCAGCCAGAAGTTGGAGGTCAGACGGTCCCAGACCTCGGTGTCCTTCTCGTCCTGGACGCGGTTCCAGTTGATGGCCTCCGCCGGGTGGCGGAGCAGCTCGACCTGTTCGGTGGTCATGGCGGCGCAGACTCCTTCGTAGCTGGCTGTGTCCCGGTGCGCACGTGGGAAGACCGTCCCGCGGTCTCGTACCACGAGGGGCTGGCGGGGGCCGTGCAGGGGGACCTCCCAGCGTACTCCACCCGCACCCGGGACCGTGACGGGTTTCCGGGGTCGGTGCCGACGCTGTTTTCTGAGGGCGAACTCCCCCGCGGACCTCTTCCCCCGATGTGGTCGCGGCATGCAGGATGGCTCACATGCCGACCCGCAACCGGGCTGGTGACTCGAACGAAAGGTTTCTGATCATGCCTGATTTCGGAGGACTCGCAGACAAGGCCAAGGACATGGCCGGTGGCCACGAGGACAAGGTCAACCAGGGCATCGACAAGGCCGGTGACACGGTGGACGAGAAGACCGGCGGCAAGTTCGAGGGCCAGGTCGACCAGGGCCAGGACGCCGTGCGCGGCCACCTCGGCGGCAACGAGTAGTTCCCGCCCACCCACGCAGAACGGGCTCCTTTCCGATCGGAAGGGAGCCCGTTCTTCGCGCCGGCCCGGCAGCCCGGATCAGGCCTCGTCGGCCTCCCGCGCCAGGGCCGTGAGGCGTGAGACCGCGCGGTAGTACTTCTTCTGGTACCCGCCGGCCATCATCTCCTCGGTGAAGACCCGGTCGAACGGCACACCCGTGGAGAGGATCGGCAGGTCACGGTCGTAGAGCCGGTCCGCGAGCACCACGAAGCGCAGTGCCACGGCCTGCTGGTCGATCGTGCGCACACCGCGCCACGCGATCGCGTCCAGGTCCTGGATGAGGGCCCGGTAGCGGGAGGGGTGCACGCGGGAGAGCTGGTCCACGAGCGCGTCGAAGTCGTCCACGGCGACCCGCCGACCCGCGAAGTGCTGCTCCACGGCGGCGTCGAGGGCGGCGTCGTCGGCCAGCGGGGACGGTGCCTCGGGCAGCCCGCGGTGGCGGTAGTCCTCGCCGTCGATGCGCACCACCTCGAACTGGCTGGAGAGCACCTGGATCTCGCGCTGGAAGTCCTGCGCCGCGAAGCGGCCCTCCCCCAGCGAGCCCGGAAGCGTGTTGGACGTGGCCGCGAGCTTGACCCCGGCGTCCGCGAGCTCGCGCATGAGCCGGGACATCAGCACGGTGTCCCCGGGGTCGTCCAGCTCGAACTCGTCGATGCACACCAGCGAGTACTCCTTGAGGGCGTCCACCGTGCGCCGGAACGTGAGAGCGCCCACCAGGTTGGTGTACTCCACGAACGTGCCGAACGCCTTGGGGCCGGGCGCCGCGTGCCACAGGGATGCCAGCAGGTGGGTCTTGCCCACGCCGAAGCCGCCGTCCAGGTAGATGCCCTGGGCGGCGGCGGGTGCCTTCTGGCCGCCGAAGATCTTGGAGAAGAACCCGCCGCCGCCCCCGGCGCCACGCCCGGAGACTCCCGCCGCGAAGGACCTGAGCTTCTCCACGGCCTCCGCCTGCGAGGGCTGGGACGGATCCGGGCGGTAGGTTTCGAAGGACACCTCCCCGAAACGCTCCGAGGGCCGGAAGCCGTCCAGCAGTTCATCGGCCGAGACGCGCGGATTGCGGTCGACGAGGTGTTCGATCTGAGTGCTCACGTGTGCAGGGCCTCCCGACCGGGACCCGGTGCGCCGACCACCGCGGCGCATCCGGAGCCGGTCCTGTTGCGGACGGACGACGGTGAGGTGCCCGAGCACCCCGTTTCACCCCCGATGCTACCGCTCAGCCCGTGGTGAACACCGTGACCGCGCGTGACCTCCCCGGCACGCCCGGTATGCGAGCGGTGCGCGCCCAGCACTACGCTGGGGACCGAGAAGCGCCCGGGACTCCGGGCGTCACGCGCACGACAGCACGAGGACAAGGAGAACCCTCCCCATGGCTGCAGATGCAGAGCACAACGAGGCCTTCGCACAGTACGCGCACCCCGAGCGGCTGGTCTCCACCCAGTGGGTGGCCGAGCACGCGGGCGAGCCGGGCGTCGTCGTCGTCGAGTCCGACGAGGACGTCCTGCTGTACGAGACCGGTCACGTTCCCGGCGCGGTGAAGGTGGACTGGCACACCGAGCTCAACGACCCCGTCACCCGCGACTACGTGGACGGCGAGCGCTTCGCGCAGCTGATGTCCGCCAAGGGCATCGGGCGGGAGGACACCGTGGTGGTCTACGGAGACAAGTCCAACTGGTGGGCGGCCTACGCCCTGTGGGTGTTCACGCTGTTCGGCCACCAGGACGTCCGTCTCATGGACGGCGGCCGGGACAAGTGGATCGCCGAGGGCCGCGAGCTGAGCACCGAGCGCCCCGAGGTGACGCCCGCGGACTACCCCGTGGTCGAGCGGGAGGACGCACCGATCCGCGCGTACCGCGAGGACGTGCTGGCCGCGCTGGGCACCACCCCGCTGATCGACGTGCGCTCCCCGCAGGAGTACACGGGTGAGCGCACCCACATGCCGGACTACCCCCAGGAGGGCACGCTGCGCGGCGGGCACATCCCCACCGCGGCGTCCGTCCCGTGGGCCCGGGCCGCCGCCGAGGACGGGACGTTCAGGTCCCGCGACGACCTCGAGGCCATCTACCTGGACGAGGTGGGGCTGACCCCCGGCGAGGACGTGATCGCGTACTGCCGCATCGGCGAGCGCTCCTCCCACACCTGGTTCGTGCTCACGCACCTGCTGGGCTTCGAGAACGTGCGCAACTACGACGGCTCGTGGACCGAGTGGGGCAACGCGGTGCGCGTTCCCGTGGCCCGGGGCGAGGAGCGTGGCGAGGCCCCGGAGGCCACCCGATGAGCACCCAGGACCTTCCCTCCCAGCTCGCGGAGCTCGTCACCGAGTTCCACGAGGTCCCCGAGCCCGACAAGCTGCAGCTGCTGCTGGAGTTCTCCCGCTCCCTGCCCGAGCTGCCCGCCCGGCTTGGTGAGCACCCCGAGGAGCTCGAGCAGGTGACGGAGTGCCAGTCCCCGCTGTTCCTCACGGTGGAGCTGGAGGGCACCGGGCCGCAGGCCCCGGTGCAGCTGTTCTTCTCCGCGCCGGCCGAGGCACCGACCACGCGCGGTTTCGCCTCGATCCTGCACGAGGGTCTCAACGGGCTGCCGGCCGAGCAGGTGCTGGCCGTCCCCGACGACCTCCCGGAGCGTTTCGGACTGACGTCGTTGGTCTCCCCCCTGCGCATGCGGGGGATGTCCGCGATGCTCGGGCGGATCAAACGCCAGATCACGGCACTGCAGGGCGCCTGAACCGACTGCCGCTCCCAGCCGCGCGAGCCGTCCCGTTCCAGGGGCGGCTCGCGCCGTGTCCGAGTGCGGTCCCGTGGGGTCGCTCACCCCGTCGTGCGCTCAGACGCCCCCGGAGTCCTGCCTGAGGACCGCGCCCAACCAGTCACCAATGGCACGTTCGTAGCGCTTGCGGTCGATGTTCCACTCCTTGGTGTGCCGGGCACCGGAGAAACCCACGAAGTCCACGTGCGGGCTCAGGTTGGCAAGCTTGACCGAGCCCGCCACGGGCACCACCTCGTCGTCCGTGGAGTGCAGGATCAGCGTGGGCGTGGTGATGTCCTCCCAGCGGGAGAGCCAGTCCAGGGCGTGCAGGTCCAGGGGCGCGGCCAGACCCGTGATGCGCGGGCCCATGCGGTGGGAGATCATGTCCGCGGCCAGGCGACCCACCCGGCGCGGGATCCGGTGGATGCGGGTCTGGTGGGCCAGCAGCTCGTACCAGTCCACCACGGGCCCCGTGAGCACCAGCGCCCGGATCCGGTCCCGGTACCGGGTCAGCTCGGTGGTGCGCAGCACGATCGCCCCGCCCATGGACCAGCCGAAGAGCACGACGTCCGAGGCGCCGTGCCCCAGGGCGTACTCGATGCCCGCCTGGATGTCCTCCCACTCCGTGAACCCGAGACCGTACCGGTTGTCCTCGGTGGTGGGGGCCTCCTGGTCGTTGCGGTAGGCGAGGATCAGGGAGTGCAGGCCCAGCTGGTGGGCCACCCGCGCACCGCGGATGCACTCGGGACGCTGGGCGCCACGGCCGTGCACCATGACCGCCCACGTCCCACCGTGATCGGCCCGGGCGGTGTCCCCGTCCGCGGGTATCACCCACGCCGGGGCGGGGCCGAGCTCCGTGGGGATCCGCACCTTGCTGTAGGCCAGGCCTGCATCCGACGGGCGCGCGTACACGGTGCCCGTCCAGAACCCGCGCTTGCCCTCCGCGAGCTCGCCGCGGTACACGCGCTCCACGATGCGCGTGACCGTGCCACCGGTCTGCCGGACCACGAAACCGATCCGGGTCAGTCCCGCGCCGTCGTCGAAGCGCAGCGCATAGGTGCCCGCCACGCGCGTGTCGGAGGTGGCGGGCAGTGTCACGAGCTGCTGCTCCGAGTTCGGGTCGCGCTCGAGCTTGAGCACCGTGACGTTCCCCGGCCGTGTGGACGGGGTGACCACGTGGCGGGCCACGAGGGCCGCGGCGCCCCCGGACAGGGCGAACGTGGCCGACGCCGCACCGATGCTGACACCCGCTCCCACCAGGGCGCCGTGGCGCCAGGATCGTGAGGACTCGGTGTCGTGGGAGCTCCGCAGTGCCATGGCGCCATTCTGGCACGCCCGCTCTCCCGGCCCGCCCCGGCGCGCAACGGGCATAACGGACGCGGCGTCGTCGTTGGAACGAGCGGACCACCACACCCAGGACAGGGAGGCACACCGTGGACACGAACCACGACACCCAGCGCGAGAAGACCGGGGCGGCACTGACGCCGGAGGCGGCCGCGGCCCGCACCGATGCGCAGTGGCGGGAGCTGCTGAGCCCCGCCGAGTACCACGTGCTGCGCGAGGCCGGCACCGAGCCGCCGAACTCCGGTGAGTACGTGGACACCACCACCGAGGGCGTCTACGAGTGCCGCGCCTGCGGGGCGGAGCTGTTCCGCTCCGAGACCAAGTTCGCCTCCCACTGCGGCTGGCCCTCGTTCTTCGCGCCGCTGGCCGAGGACAGGGTGCGCTACATCGAGGACACCTCGATGGGCGTGAAGCGCGTGGAGGTCCGCTGCGCCACGTGCGACTCCCACCTGGGCCACGTGTTCGAGGGCGAGGGCTACGGCACGCCCACCGATCTGCGGTACTGCATGAACTCGGTGTCGCTGCGCCTGGCCCCCGGGCGCTGAGGCACCCGCGCCACCGCGCCCGGACCCGCCGTGACGCGTGCCCACGACACGACACCAAACGCGCTGTCACATCCGGCGGTGTGGTTACTGTGACCTTGTGGGAGCGGTGACCGAGCTGATGAGCACTCCGGATGTGTTCCGCGCAGTCGTGCGGGCCCTGGAGACTGCCCGGTTCCGCCCGGAGATCACCCTCAGCAGGATCGCGCCGCCCAGGGGTCTGGCCCCGCACGCCATCTCCTTCGCCGCCGAGGTGGGGCACCCACCCGCCGCGCACGGAGCCGAGCTCGACGTCGCGCCGCGCGAGGCCCCGGCCTCCGGGCGCTTCGTGGTGCTGTACGACGAGTCCTGCCCGGAGCCCTGGCAGGGGCCCTTCCGGATCGTGAGCTGGTTCCGGTCCCGGATGGACACCGAGATGGGCCGCGACGAGCTGCTCACGGACGTCAGCTGGTCCTGGCTCACGGACACCCTCTCCGAGCACGGAGCGCAGTTCACCGCCGAGGGCGGCACCGCCTCCCGGATCGTGGAACGCCACTACGGAAGCCTCACGGACCGGGCCGACGTGGCCCAGGTCGAGGTCCGCGCCTCGTGGACACCCGTCCCCCGCACCGGAATTCCCCACTGGGCCCAGTCGCACCTGCACGCGTGGGCCCAGGTACTCTGTACTGCTGCAGGGCTGCCCCCGCGCCACGACGACGTGGCGTTCGTGTGAGCACCACCGGGGCCCGACACTGATCCCAGTCTGCCCGACGGCGCGGAGCCGGTTCCGCCGCCGTCGCACCACCGTACGAGGAACTTCTCATCAACAGACACGCCGACGATCCCACTCCCGCCCGTGAGCCCGGTCCCGCCGAGATCGTGGTCCCGGGATTCGAGCACCTCGCCGTCCCCGCGACCGTGCACCTCAACGGCCCCGCGGAGGGTCTGCCCCGCGTGGTGGACACCGCGCGGGGTCTGACGCGCGCCGCCGAGCAGCTCGCCGAGGCCACGGGACCCGTGGCCGTGGACACCGAGCGCGCCTCCGGCTTCCGCTACGGCCAGCGCGCGTTCCTCGTGCAGCTGCGCCGCGAAGGGGCGGGCACCATCCTGATCGACCCCGAGGCCGTGGGTTCCCTCGCGCAGGTGGACGAAGCGCTGCGCGGCGTCGAGTGGGTGCTGCACGCGGCCACCCAGGACATGCCGTGCCTCGCGGAGCTGGACATGCGACCGGACCGGCTCTTCGACACCGAGCTGGGCGGACGGCTGCTGGGGCTGCGGAAGGTGGGGCTCGCCTCGATGACCGAGGAGCTGCTGGGCTTCACGCTCTCCAAGGAGCACTCGGCCGTGGACTGGTCCCAGCGTCCCCTGCCGGTGGACTGGCTCAACTACGCCGCCCTGGACGTGGAGGTGCTCGTCCAGCTGCGCTGGGCCACCGAGGACCGGCTGGCCGAGGCGGGGAAGCTGGACTGGGCGCTCGAGGAGTTCGAGCACGTGCGCACCACACCCCCGCCCCCTCCGCGGCAGGACCCCTGGCGGCGCACCCACGGGCTGGGCAACGTGCGCGGGCGGCGCAAGCTCACCGCCGTGCGCAACCTCTGGCAGGCACGGGAGTCCCTCGCACAGCACAAGGACATCGCGCCCACCCGGCTGCTGCCGGACTCCGCGATCGTCGCCGCCGCCAACGCGATGCCGCGCACCGTCCCCCAGCTGATGTCCACCCCCGGTTTCCACGGCCGTCTGGCCTCCCGCGAGGCCACGCGCTGGCTCTCGGCCGTGCAGGAGGCGCGACTCACCGAGGAGCCCGTGCCCGCGACCGTGCCCTCCACCGCGCTGCCGCCCGTCAAGGGGTGGGAGACCAAGCGGCCCGAGGCCTCCGAGCGTCTGAAGGTGCTCAAGCCCGCGGTTGCCGAGCTCGCCGCGCAGCTCGACCTGCCCTCGGAGAACCTGCTCACCCCCGAGCACCTGCGGCGCTTCTGCTGGCAGCCGCCGCGCTCCACGTCCGACGACGCCGTGGCCGAGCGGCTGCGTGAGCTCGGCGCCCGCTCGTGGCAGGTGGAGCGCGTGGCTCCGGTCATCGGCGCCCACTGGCGGGACCTGCGCTCACGACGCCCCGCGGAGCGTGCCGATCCTCAGGGCGCCGAGCCCCAGGGCTGAGGGCGCCGGCCCACCCGCCACCATCCCGTGCGTCCGTCGGCGGCAGAAACGGCGGTCGGTGGAGA
>NZ_JASDCY010000071.1:0-13705 GCF_030407675.1 Kocuria sp. APC 4018
GCGTCGTCGCCTATCGTGGAGCCGTGATCGAGACAGCCCTGACCGAGTCCCTGTGGCCGCACGGCGAGCGCCCCGCCCCCGTTCCCGGTGAGACGCCCGCCGCCTACGACCCCGAGCGGTACGCGCTGGCGGTTGGCGCCCCGAACGGGGAGGGCACCGAGCGGCGTGCGGACACCGACGTCCACGGGCAGAAGCGCAACCTCCGCTTCCCTGCGCTGCCCGAGCCCCTGCCGCACCCCGTGGTGGACAACCACACCCACCTGGACATGCAGGACGGGCTGGTGCGCGTGTCCGTGGCGGACGCCGTGGCCACCGCGCGGGACGCGTCCGTGGCCGGCGTGGTGCAGGCCGGGTGCGACGTGGAGTCCTCGCGGTTCGCGGTGGCGGCGGCCCAGGCGGTGCCCGGCGTGCTCGCGGCCGTGGCGCTGCACCCCAACGAGGCACCTCAGCTGGCGCACCGCGGTGAGCTGGAGGCGGCGATGCGGCAGATCGAGGCGCTCGCGGCGCAGGAGCGGGTGCGGGCCGTGGGAGAGACCGGGATGGACCGGGTGCACACCCCGGAGGAGGGGCTCGCGGCGCAGGAGGAGTCTTTCCGCGCCCACATCGAGCTGGCGAAACGCCACGACCTGGCGATGCAGATCCACGACCGCGAGGCCCACGAGGACGTCCTGCGCATCCTGCGGGACGCCGGGGCCCCGGAACGCACGGTGTTCCACTGCTTCTCCGGGGATGCGGAGCTCGCGCGCGTGTGCAACCGGAACGGCTGGTACATGTCCTTCGCGGGGACCGTGACGTTCAAGAACGCCAAAGCGCTGCAGGAGGCCCTGCGGGTCGCGGACCCGGCGCTCGTGCTGTGCGAGACGGACGCCCCGTTCCTCACACCCCACCCGTTCCGGGGCCGGCCCAACGCTCCGTACATGGTGAACCACACGGTGCGCGGGATGGCGCAGCTGCTGGACGCGGAGCTGGAGACCCTGTGCCGCCGGATCTGGGACACCTCGCGGACGGTGTACGGGCAGTTCTGAGGGGCGGCCCGCGCCCGGTGACGCGTGGGGAGAGGTTCTGCCGTGATGCGCCGCTGGAATCCGGGGCAGAACCTCTCCTCGGGCCGCAGTGGGGCGTGGATATGCCTCGCCCCGTAGGATTGTCCGGTGACCGAGCACAGCACAGCCGGGCCCCTGCTGGGCCCCGCCGAGATCAGGGAGCTCGCCGAGACGGCCGGGATCCGCCCCACCAAGACCCTGGGTCAGAACTTCGTGATTGACCCCAACACCATCCGCCGCATCGTCGCGGCAGCGCACCTCGCACCGGAGGAGCACGTCCTGGAGGTGGGGCCCGGGCTGGGGTCGTTGACGCTGGGGCTGCTGGCGGCGTCGTCGGCGGTCACGGCCGTGGAGATCGA
The DNA here is from genome assembly GCF_030407675.1 of Kocuria sp. APC 4018. Taxonomy (NCBI): domain Bacteria; kingdom Bacillati; phylum Actinomycetota; class Actinomycetes; order Micrococcales; family Micrococcaceae; genus Kocuria; species Kocuria sp. APC 4018. The sequence continues at coordinate 1,403 of NZ_JASDCY010000071.1, forward strand.
CCCGCCGCTCGCACGGCAGCTGCCGGAGACCGTGGCCCGCTTCTTCCCGGACGCCGCACCGCGGCTGAGCGTGGTGCAGGCCGACGCCGCCCGCGTGCGTGAGCTGCCTGGGGGTGCGCAGCCCACGGCGCTCGTGGCCAACCTGCCGTACAACGTGGCCGTGCCCGTGCTGCTGCACATCCTGGAGACCTTCCCGACCATCCGGCACGGGCTCGTGATGGTCCAGGACGAGGTCGCGGACCGCCTGGCCGCTGGCCCGGGCTCGCGCGTGTACGGCGTCCCGTCGGTGAAGGCCACGTGGTACGCGGAGGTCGGCAAGGCCGGGGTGATCGGGAAGAACGTGTTCTGGCCGGCGCCCAAGATCGCCTCGGGCCTGGTGCGGCTCGATCGCCGTGAGCCGCCCGCCGAGGAGCGCCTGCGGGTGCCCACGTTCGCCGTGGTCGACGCCGCGTTCGCCCAGCGGCGCAAGACGCTGCGGGCGGCGCTGAGCGGCTGGGCCGGCTCCGGTGCGCGCGCGGAGGAGATCCTGCGTGCCGCGGGCGTCGACCCCACCGAGCGCGGGGAGAAGCTCGGGGTCGCCGACTTCGCGCGCATCGCGGAGGCCGCCAACGCCCTGGCTGCCGACGACGCCCCGCCCACCTCCCTGGCCGAGGCCACCCCCGTGGTGGGACGGGACGAGTCCCCGGGGGACCCCGCATGACCTCGGCACCCCGTTGGGTCACCGCGAGCGCCCCGGCCAAGACCAACCTGCTGCTCCACGTGGGCAGCCCCACCCCGGACGGCTACCACCCGCTGGAGACGTTGTTCGTGGCGGTGGACCTGCGGGAGACGGTCACGGCCACCCTGGATCCGGCCTCCGCCGGGGCGGCTGTCTCGGTCACGGTGGAGCCGGCGCCGGGCAGCGAGTACGCGCGCATGGTCGAGCAGGGCGCGGCGAGGCTCTCGGATATCCCGCTGGACGGGCAGAACCTTGCAGTGCGCGCTGCGCTGGCGGTGTGCGACGCCGTGGGCGTCCCCGTCCCGGGGCTGACCCTGCACGTGCGCAAGGCCGTGCCCGTGGCCGGTGGCATGGGCGGCGGGTCCGCGGATGCGGCGGCCGCGCTCGTGGCGGTCAACGAGCTCCTCGCGGAGCACCTCGGCACCGCCCCGCTGACGCCGGGAGAGCTCTCCCGGCTCGGCGCCGGCCTGGGGGCGGACGTCCCCTTCATGCTCCTCGGCGGCGCGGCGCTCGGGCGCGGCACGGGCACCGAGCTGGAACCGGTCCCCACCAGCGCCCAGCTGCACCTGGTCTTCGTCCCGCAGGACCAGGGACTCTCCACGCCCGCGGTGTACCGCCGGTGGGATGACTCGCACGGTCGGTCGGGCACCGGCGCACCGGACCCGGTCCCCGCGCAGGCGCTCGCCGCGCTGGACCCGGCGGACCCCGAGACGCTCGCCCCCCTGGTCCGCAACGACCTCCAGCCGCCGGCCGTGGACCTGCTCCCGGCGCTCGCCGGCGTCCTCGACCACGGCGTGGAGCTCGGGGCGCTCACCGGCTGGGTGTCCGGCTCGGGGCCCACGGTGTGCTTCCTCGCTCGTTCCGCCGACGCCGCGGAGCAGCTCGTGCGCGCCTTCTCCCACGAGGGGCGCCGCGCGCTGGCCACGGCGGCCCCGGTACCCGGCGCGCGGGTGGACGCGCGCGGATGAACCCGGCCCCGGGGACGCCCCGGGGCACAATCGGGTCAGCACACGTGCGTCAGCGCGGTTCGACCGGACCGGCGGGCGCGTCCGGCCGGAACGGCCCGGGCGCCGCAGCCGGGTGAGGAGTCAGCATGGCCATCCGTCCGCAGCAGGTCCACCCAGTTCCCCAGCCGCTCGTGGCGGCGCTCGAGTCCCTGCGCCGCGAGCTCGCCATCCCGGACGACTTCCCGCCGGAGGTGCACGACGCCGCCAGGGCGGCCGCCGGCGCACCCCGCCTTCCGGAGACCGACCGCACGGACCTGGACCTCGTGACCATCGACCCCAAGGGGTCGCGTGACCTGGACCAGGCGGTGTTCATCGAGGCCGCCGGGGACGGGTTCACGGTCTGGTACGCGATCGCGGACCTCGCGGCGTTCGTGAGCCCCGGGGATCCCGTGGACCAGGAGGCTCACAGGCGTGGGCAGACACTGTACGCACCGCACCAGCGCACCCCGCTGCACCCGCCCGAGCTCTCGGAGGACGCCGCGAGTCTGCTGCCGGACGGGGTACGCCCCGCGGTGCTGTGGCGGCTGGGCCTGGATGCCCGCGGTGAACTCGTCAGCACTGGTGTGGAGCGTGCCCTGGTGCGCAGCCGGGCGCAGCTGAGCTACCGCGAGGTGCAGGAGCAGCTGGACGCGGGCACCGCTCCGGAGGCCCTGCAGCTGCTGCGCACCGTGGGCCAGCTGCGGGAGGCCGTGGAACGCGAGCGCGGTGGTGTCAGCCTCCGCATCCCGGAGCAGGAGGTGGTGGTGGAGCAGGACGAGTGGCGTGTGGTGCACCGCAGCGCCCTGCCGGTGGAGGGCTGGAACGCCCAGATCTCACTGCTCACCGGGATCGCGGCGGCCCGTCTCATGCTCGACGCCGGCGTGGGACTGCTGCGGGTGCTGCCCCCTGCCACGGACTCCGCGGTCCGTCGCCTGCGGGCGATCGCATCCGCACTGCAGATCCCGTGGTCCGAGGAGAGGTCCTACTCGGAGTTCGTGCGGGGTCTGGACCCGGAGCGGGGAACCCACGCGGCCATGCTCCACGCGTGCACGCTGCTCTTCCGGGGTGCGGGCTACGAGGCGTTCCAGGGGCAGCCGCCCGAGAACAGCGAGCACTCGGCACTGGCCACTCCCTACGCCCACGTCACCGCGCCCCTGCGCCGGCTCGTGGACCGCTACGGCAGCGAGGTGTGCCTGGCGGTAGCCGCGGGCCGCCCGGTGCCGGACTGGGTGCTGGGGGCACTGCCGCAGCTGCCCACCGAGATGGAGACCTCCGGGCGCAGGGCCTCCGCGTACGAGCGCGGGATCGTGAACATGGTGGAGACCCTCGTGCTCTCGGCCCACGTGGGCCAGGAGTTCACCGCCACCGTGGTGGACCTCAAGGAGGACGGTTCGCGCGGGACCATCGTGATCCGGGAACCGGCCGTGGAAGCGAGCCTCAAGGCTCCCGGTCTGTGCCTGGGCAGCGAGATCCGGGTGCGACTGCTCAGCGCGGACGTGGCGGCTGGACGCAGCGAGTTCGAACCCGTGACGGGTCCCGTCTCCGCCTGACCGCCACCCGGCGGGCCTACAGTGGGAGGGACCGCACAACGCACCAGGAGGCTGACATGTCCGTCGTGAAGATCAACGCCATCGAGGTTCCCGAGGGCTCCGGGCCGGAGCTGGAGGCCCGCTTCGCCGCGCGGAAACACTCGGTGGACGGGGAACCCGGGTTCGAGGGCTTCCAGCTGCTGCGCCCCGTGGCGGGGGAGAACCGCTACTTCGTGGTGACCACGTGGGCCACTCAGGAGGACTTCGAGGCCTGGCGTGACGGCAACGCGAAGGCCGCCCACGCCGGCGGTGACCGCAAGCCGGTGGCCACCGGGGCCTCGCTGCTGGAGTTCGAGGTCGTGGACCTGCATCAGGCCGGCTGAACGGCCTCCACGGGGAAACGCCCCCGGTAGTGGCCGGGGGTGACCCCGTAGTGGCGGACGAACGCTCGTCGCAGGTTCTCGTCCGTTCCGAACCCTGCGAGCACCGCGCTCTCCGTGACGGTGCGCCCCCCGTCCAGGAGGGACTTGGCAGCCTCCACCCGGACCCGTTCCAGGAACTTGGCCGGGCTGGTGCCGAGCTCCGCCATGAAGAGCCGTGTGAGGTGTCGCGGACTCACGTGGGCGAGTTCGGCCATGCCGGCCACGGTGTGCGCCGCGCCGGGGTCGGAGACCACGCGGTCCCGGACCGTTCGCACGGGGTCCGACGACGCGGCGGGCCAGTCCAGGGCGGACGAGAACTGGGACTGCCCTCCCGCGCGCTGCATGTACACCACGAGTTCCCGCGCCACCGCGTGCGCGGACTCCGCTCCCAGGTCAGCGGCGATCATGGCGAGTGCGAGGTCGATCCCGGAGGAGATCCCCGCGCTCGTGAGCACGCCGCGGTCCTCCACGAAGAGGTCATCGGGTCGCACCGCCACCCGGGGATGACGCCGTGCGAGGAGGGCGGCGTGACGCCAGTGGGTGGTCGCACGACGCCCGTCGAGCAGCCCGGCTTCCGCCAGCGCGAACGCGCCCGTGCACACGCTGGCCACCCGGTCGCTGCGGTCCGCGAGCTCCTCGACCGTCCGGACGAGGTCATGCGGCAGGGGCTGCGTGGCCAGTTCCTCCCCGCCGGCCACCACGAGCGTGTGGATGCGGTGCTGCGGGCCGCGTGCCGCCTCGGCCACGAGGTCCGGCACGGGGGAGGTGTTCAGCACCGCGCCCACGGAGGTGCGCACGGCGCCGCCCGCCGGGGAGACGAACTCCAGGGTGTAGTCACCTCCGTGCCGGCAGGCGGCGGCAAACGCCTCCGCGGGGCCGGCGACGTCCAGGAGGGTGACGCCTGGGAAGACGAGGAAGAGCACACGGTGCGGGGTGTCCATGGCACCAGTATGTCCTGAAACACGGGTTTCCTGTCATTCAGGACATGGCTGCACGCCTCTGCAGGCCCGACACTGGAACAGTGCCGTCCGCCGGTCCGCACGGTCCGCGGTGCGGCACGCGAACCGCACCCACGAGAACCGCACTTACGAGGAGCCTTGCGATGACAGACACCACTGCCGGGATCGCCGTCCCAGACACCGCCCTGACCCGTGACGTCACGGAGTACATCCGGGACACCGAGGACGACCTGCTCTACCACCACTCCCGCCGCGTCTACTTCTTCGGGGCGCTGCTCGGACAGGCCCAGGAGCTGAGCGTGGACCACGAGCTGCTGTACGCGGGCGCCATGTTCCACGACCGCGGTCTCACCGAGGACCACAAGGACTCCACCCTGCGCTTCGAGGTGGACGGCGCCAACGAGGTGTTCGAGTTCCTCATGGAGCGCGGCGCGTCCCGGGAGCGCGCGCACACCGCGTGGCTGGGCATCTCGCTGCACACCACCCCGGGGATCCCCGAGTTCATGGCACCCGAGGTCGCGCTGGTGAGTGCCGGCGTGGAGACGGACGTACTGGGCATGCACTTCGACCAGGTCACGGACGCCCAGCGCCGGGCAGTGGTGGAGGCCCACCCCCGTCCGGACTTCAAGAACCGCATCCTCACGGCGTTCCACCACGGGATGGAGCACCGCCCTGGCTCCACGTTCGGCACCATGAACGCCGATGTCCTGGCGCACTTCGATCCCTCCTTCGAGCGCGACGACTTCGTGGAGATCATCAGGACCAACGACTGGAGCGAGTGAGACCGCCACGCTCTCGGCCCGTGCGGCCCCGACCGGACACCCGGTCGGGGCCGCATTTCGCTGTGCACCCCTCGTGCACCATAATGAGAACCATTATCAGGAAGCGGTGAGGTGCTCGCCGTCGTCCGGGGGTGCACGGCCGCCGTGGGCCACGGATCCGGGCAGCCTTGCCGCACAACTACGAGGGAGGCGAGCGTGGACCCCGTCGACGTGATGGCAGTGGTGGGCGCGTGCGCCCCGGAACGGGCGCGATTCGCGCGGGAGACCGCCCGGCGCACCGGACGCATGCTCGTGTCCGCCCAGCGGGTGGGGGCGTCCCCGGAACCGGTGGCGGAGGCCATGTCCCTGCTCCCGTGGTGCTCCCGGCCCCAGGGTGCGGTCGTGGAGTTCCCCGAGTGCACGGACGTGACGGAGGTGATCGGCGCGAGCGCCGCTGCGGACTCCGGTGTGGTGCTCACCGGGGTGCTGTGCGTGGTGGACGCCGCCCACCTGCTCGCGGACCTGCACCGGGAGGACTGCGTGATCCACCCCGCCCTGCCACACACGCGGCCGCGCCACACCGCCCGCGCCCTGCTCAGTGTCATGTGCGTGGAGTTCGCCTCCGCGGTGGTGCTGGTCAACTGGGAACCGCTGACCACGCCGGAGCTCTCCACGGTGATGGCGCTGGTGAACCACCTGGGCCCGCGAGCCCGCCTGCGCCTGCACCACGGCGAGCGGGATCCATGGCTGCGGGAGATCGCCGCGTCCGCCACGCGCTACGACGTCACCCAGGAGCGCTCCGGGTGGGTGACCCTGCTCAACCGCGAGCACGATCCGTACATGACGGATCCGCGGGTCACGGCGCTGCACTACGAGAACGTCCGGCCGCTGCATCCCGGGCGTCTCGCCCGGCTGCTGGACCGGCGGATCGAGTCGGGCGAGTTCGGCACGGTGGTGCGCTCGGCGGGCTTCTGCCGTCTGGCCACGCGCTCGCACGTCATCGCGCGGTGGAACCACGTGGGACGAATGATCTGCCTGTCGCCCCTGGCGAGCGACGCGCACGTGGCGGAGGGAGAGGAGCTGCTCGCCCTGGGTCAGGACCTCGGGATCATCGGCCTGGACCTGGACGTCCCGGCCCTGCGCGAGGCGCTGGACGACGCCGCCCTCACGGACGAGGAGCTCGCGGCCGGTCCCGGTGCGTGGGCCGCGTTCGAGGACCCCTTCCCGGTCTGGCCCACGCTGAGCGACCGCCCGGGGTGACGGCCCGGCCGGCAGCCCGGGGGCTACTCGAGTGCCTCGCCGAGTTCGAGCCAGCGCAGCTCGAGCTCGTCGACCTGCTCCTGCAGCTGCGACTTCTGCGCCGCGAGCCTGCCCAGGCCCTCGAAATCGGAGGGGTCCGCCGCGGCCATCGTGTCGTCCAGCGCCGCCACCTCGCTCTGCAGCTTCTGCAGCTTGCGCTCGACGGCGCCCAGCTCCTTCTGCGCGGCCCTCGCCTCGGCGCCGCCCAGGGCGGGTTTGCCCGTGGGCCGGGACGCGGCGGCGTCGTCCACGGGACGGGACGCCGAGGAGGAGGCGCCGCCCGCGAGCGGGTTGGACGCCCCGGCCGATCCCGCGGCGGAGCCCGAAGCCGCCGCGGAAGACAGCTTCAGGTACTCGTCCACCCCACCGGGCAGGTGCCGGAAGCGGCCGTCCACCACCGCGTACTGCTGGTCGGTGACGCGCTCCAGCAGGTAGCGGTCGTGGGAGACCACCAGCAGCGTGCCGGGCCACGTGTCCAGGAGGTCCTCCATGGCGGCGAGCATGTCGGTGTCCAGGTCGTTGGAGGGCTCGTCCAGGATCAGCACGTTGGGCTCGTCCAGCAGGATGAGCAGCAGCTGCAGGCGCCGCTTCTGCCCGCCGGAGAGGTCCTTGACCGGGGTCTTGAGCTGCGCGGAGGTGAAGCCCAGCCGTTCGAGCAGCTGCGTGGGCGTCATCTCCTTGCCGCCGGTCACGTACGAGGTCTTCTTCTGGGCCACGACGTCCGAGACGCGGTCCTGCGCGACGTCCTTGAGTTCGTCCAGCTGCTGTGTGAGCGTGGCGATCTTCACGGTCTTCCCGCGCTTGACCCGCCCGGCGGTGGGCTGCACGTCCCCGGTGACCAGGCCCAGCAGCGTGGACTTGCCCGCCCCGTTGACGCCCAGGATGCCCGTGCGCTCGCCGGGGGCGATGAGCCACGTGACGTCCTCGAGCACGCGGGTGGTGCCGGAGCCGTCCGCGGCGGGGAAGGAGACCGAGACGCCCTCGATGTCCACCACGTCCTTGCCCAGCCGGGACACGGCCATCCGGGACAGGGAGACGGTGTCCCGGGGTGGCGGCACGTCCTCGATCAGGGTGTTCGCGGCCTCGATGCGGAACTTCGGCTTGGACGTGCGCGCCGGTGCTCCGCGGCGCAGCCACGCGAGCTCCTTGCGCATGAGGTTCTGCCGCTTCTGCTCCACCACGGCGGCCTGGCGGTCCCGCTCCACGCGCTGCAGCACGTACGCGGCGTACCCGCCCTCGAAGGGCTCGACGACGCGGTCGTGCACCTCCCAGGTGTCCGTGCAGACCGCGTCCAGGAACCAGCGGTCGTGGGTCACCACGGCCAGGGCGCCGGAGTTGCGTGACCACCGGCTGTTCAGGTGCTTGGCGAGCCACGTGATGCCGTCCACGTCCAGGTGGTTGGTGGGCTCGTCCAGGAAGATCACGTCCCAGTCCCCGGTGAGCAGGCTCGCGAGCGCCACCCGGCGCCGCTGGCCTCCGGAGAGCTGGCCCACGGGGGTGTCCCAGTCCACGTCCGAGACCAGTCCGGACACCACGTCGCGCACCTTGGGATCCGCGGCCCACACGTAGTCGGGGACGTCCCCCACCACGGCGTGGCCCACGGTCTGGTCCGGGTCCAGCGTGTCCGCCTGGTCCAGCATGCCCACCGTGGTCCCGGAGCGCACAGTCACGCGCCCGGAGTCGGGTGCGATCCGCCCGGCGAGCAGGCGCATGAGGGTGGACTTGCCGTCCCCGTTGCGACCGACGATGCCGATCCGGTCACCCTCGTCGATCCCCACGCTCACCGCGTCGAACACGGTCCTGGTGGGGTACTCGAGGTGCAGGTTTTCTCCGCCGATCAGATGAGCCACCCGCCAAGGATACAAGCGGGCGGCGGGCTCCCCGGGCGCCGTCGTGGCCCGTGCGTGGGGCCCGCCGACGAACGACGACGCCGCACGGCCGGGTGGCGAACGGCCGGGGCGCTGGCCCGTCCCGGGGAGCCGGCCGGCGGCGTCGTCGCGCGGGCCGCTGACCGCGCACCCGGGCGCCCGCGTCCACCGCTCCCACGCGGGCGTGGGAGACTGAGTGCCATGCAGTCATCTCAGGGCGGGGAAGAGCTCGCGGGAACCGTGCTGGACGAGCCCCAGGACCTCGCGGCGGCCGTGGCCCGCGTGCGGGAGCACCCCGGGCCGGTCGAGATCACCATCGGGGCGGACCGCCCGGTGGGATCCCACATGGGCTCCAGGGTGCGCCGCCAGGCCGCCCAGCTGCTGCGCGCGGCCGGGGCGGACCCGCTGCTGCTGCGGGCGCCCGTGGCCGTGGACGAGGACATGCCGGACGAGGGCGTGCTCGCGGAGGTCGACGACGCCCTGGGCGTGTGCCGCGGGGTGGGCGCCGGAATGCTGGTGCTCGCCCTCGGCGGGGTCTCGCACCGCGGACGCCAGCGGCAGCGGCTGTACTCGATGCTCGCGGCGCTCGCCGAGGCCGCCTCCCACCAGGAGGTCCGCCTCATGGTCCAGAACGCCACCGCGGTGGAGGAGGTGGTCATGCTGCTCGCGCTGCTCGACCGCGAGTTCGAGCAGGGGAGCCTGGACGTGAGCTCCGCGGACGTCACCTCCATGGCGTGGGACGTCTCCAGCTCCCGGGCCGCCGGGCAGTCCGACGACGACGCCTGGCACTGCGTGCGCCGCGCGGCCACCCGGGCGCAGGTGGTCGTCCGGGGAATCACTGCGAAGGACGCCGTGACCCTCGCGCGCACCCTGCCGGGCTTCCGCGAGGAGCGCGCCGCGGGGCGGATCCTGACCGTGCTGAGCCGCAGAACCCAGGTGCTACAGTGAATTTTCGTGTGCCCGCGGGCGCACGTCCCTTTGTTGGCGCCCACGGGTGACAACGCTCCGCCATGGTGTAATTGGCAGCACACCGGCCTTTGGAGCCGTGAGTCTAGGTTCGAGTCCTAGTGGCGGAACGCACGACACATCGAGGCGCAGATGGCCCCCACCGCCTCACGAGCACCCAGAGGAGTCTGGCCCGTGAGCACCCCTCCGAACGCCACGACCGGGGAGAACCCCGCCGCGATCATCGTTCTCGCCGCCGGCAAGGGAACCCGGATGAAGTCCAAGAAGCCCAAGATCCTGCACGAGATCGGTGGGCGTTCCATGCTCGCGCACGCGCTCAAGGTGGCGGGCGAGCTGGAGCCGCAGCGCATCGTGGCGGTGATCCGGCACCAGCGTGATCTCGTGGCCGAGCACATCGCGGACGTGGCACCGGGCGTGCTCACCGCGGACCAGTCGGACGTTCCCGGGACGGGCTCCGCAGTGGACGCGGGTCTCGAGGTGCTCGACGCCGCGGCCCCCGTGAGCGGCACCGTGCTGGTGACCTACGGGGACGTCCCGCTGCTCACGGCCGAGACCCTGCGCGCCTTCGTGGCGCACCACACCGAGCACGGCAACGCCGTCACGGTGCTCACCGCGGACCACCCCGAACCGGGCAAGTACGGCCGCATCCTGCGGGACGCCCAGGGACGGTTCACGGAGATCAAGGAGTTCAAGGACGCCACGCAGGACGAGCGCGCGGTCACCGAGGTCAACTCCGGGATCTTCGCGTTCGACGCCGCGGTGCTGCGCGACGCCCTCTCCCGAGTGGACACGGACAACGCCCAGGCCGAGAAGTACCTCACGGACGTCCCCCGCCTGGCACGCGAGGCCGGGCACCGCGTGGACGCCCTGAAGATGGCGGACTACATGGAGCTGGAGGGCGCCAACGACCGCGTTCAGCTGGCCGCCCTGGGCCACTACCTGAACCAGCGCACGCTGGAGCGGCACATGCGCAACGGGGTGTCTGTGGTGGACCCCGCCACCACGTGGATCGACGACACCGTGGAGCTCGAGGCCGACTCCACCGTGCTGCCCGGCACCCAGCTGCATGGCAGCACGCGGGTGGCGGAGGACGCCGTCGTGGGCCCGGACACCACCCTCACCAACGTGACCGTGGGCCGTGGCGCCACCGTGGTGCGCACCCACGGCAGCGACTCCGAGCTGCGCGCGGGCGCCACCGTGGGCCCGTTCGCCTACCTCCGCCCCGGCACGGTGCTGGGCGAGGACGGGAAGATCGGCACGTTCGTGGAGACCAAGAAGTCCACCATCGGGCGCGGCTCCAAGATCCCGCACCTCTCCTACGTGGGGGACGCCACCATCGGGGAGAACTCCAACATCGGCGCCGCCTCCGTGTTCGTGAACTACGACGGTGTGAACAAGCACCGCACCGTGATCGGCAACGACGTCCGCATGGGCTCCGACAACATGTACGTGGCACCCGTGACCGTGGGCGACGGCGCCTACTCCGGAGCCGGGACCACTGTGCGCAAGGACGTCCCCGCGGGCGCCCTGGTGCTCACCGAGGGCAAGCAGGTCATTGTGGAGGGATGGGTGCAGCAGCACCGTCCCGGCACGGCCGCAGCCCGCGCGGCGGAAGCCGCCCAGCAGTCTGAGCGCGAGGACCGCGCCTGACAGGGCGCGCCACGCGAGCAGGAACCACGAGGAATTCAGAGAAAGCGAGTTCACATGACCGGCATCACCAACACGGGTTCGAACCGGATGGTTCTGCTCTCGGGTCGGGCGCACCCCGAGCTCGCGGAGAACATCGCGCGTGAACTGGGCACCGAACTGGTCCCCACGGACGCCTACGACTTCGCCAACGGCGAGACGTACGTGCGCTTCGGCGAGTCGGTGCGCGGCGCGGACGCCTTCCTCATCCAGTCCCACCCGGCACCCATCAACCAGTGGCTCATGGAGCAGCTCATCATGCTGGACTCCCTCAAGCGGGCGTCCGCCAAGTCCATCACCGTGGTGAGCCCGTTCTACCCATACGCGCGGCAGGACAAGAAGCACCGCGGCCGCGAGCCCATCTCCGCGCGCCTGATCGCGGACCTCTACAAGACCGCGGGCGCGGACCGGCTGATGTCCGTGGACCTGCACACCGCGCAGATCCAGGGCTTCTTCGACGGCCCCGTGGACCACCTCATGGCCATCCCGCTGCTGAGCGACTACGTGCGCTCCGTGGTGGACGTGGACAACGTCACCGTGGTGTCCCCGGACACCGGGCGCGTGCGCGTGGCCGAGCAGTGGGCCGAGCGCCTGGGCGGTGCGCCGCTCGCGTTCGTGCACAAGACCCGGGACATCACCGTGCCCAACCAGGCGGTCTCCAAGGAGGTCGTGGGCAACATCTCCGGGCGCACCTGCGTGCTGATCGACGACATGATCGACACCGGCGGAACCATTGCCGGCGCCGTGCAGGTGCTCAAGGACCAGGGCGCCAAGAACGTGATCATCGCCGCGACCCACGCCGTGTTCTCCGGACCGGCCGTGGAGCGGCTGTCCTCGTGCGGAGCGGACGAGGTGGTCGTCACCGACACCCTGCCCGTGCCGCCCGAGCACCAGTTCGAGAACCTCAAGGTGCTCTCGATCGCGCCGCTGATCGCCCGCGCCATCCAGGAGGTCTTCGAGGACGGCTCGGTCACGAGCCTCTTCAACGGCCACTCCTGACGCCCAGCCGTTCCCGGCCCCGGGCCGGAACCTGGAGAGCCGCCCACGTCACCGGACGAGGGCGGCTCTCTCGCGTGCAGGCCAGGTTGCGGGGGCGGGGTAGGTCAGGT
>NZ_JASDCY010000072.1:0-12547 GCF_030407675.1 Kocuria sp. APC 4018
GTTGTGGCCCCGACCGGTCAGCTCAGGCCCGGTCGCGGCGGTGGTCAGGCGTGCCGGGGGCGCACGTCCGTCCAGTGGAAGATCATGCCATCCCCCGATGTCCGGTCCGGGGATGCAAGGCGTTCTGACCTGCGGCGACTCCCCCGCCCGCGGTACGGACGGTGGGCTCAGGAAGCCGCGCGGGGCCCAGAGCGTGCGGCCCGGTTCTTTAGAGGTGGCGTGGGCCGCGGGACCGCGACGGACACCGCACTCATCCCGCCAGGCCCCGCTCCACCATGGATCGGGCGCCGTCCACCACGGCTGTGCCCCACGGGCGCGGAGAGATGCCCAAGAGTTCATGCTGGCGTGCAGTGGACACCCGCTTCACGGTCCCGAGGTCAGGGACCATGCTCCGGGCCGCCGGAACCACGAGTGCGGCGGCGCGAATCAGACCGGACGGGACGCGGCGCACGGGCCTGCCGGCCCGGGTCTCCGGGAACGTGGTGCGCAGCAGCTCGGCCACCTCCCGCAGCGGGGTGGCTGCCTCCTGCGAGGCCACCAGGATGCGCTGCCCGGCGGCGCGGGGCGCCCCCAGCGCGGAGATGTGCGCGGCGGCAACATCCCGCACGTCCACCAGCGGCACGGCCACGTCCGGGACGCCGGGCATCCTGCCGTTCAGCAGCATCTGCAGCATGTGGTTGGTCCCTGTGACCGCGTCGCTGAGCACGGGGCCCACCACGGCAGTCGGAAGCATGGTCACCAGCTCCAGCTGCGGGTGACGCTCCGCGAAGTCCCAGGCCGCCCGTTCCGAGAGCACCTTGCTCCGGCCGTAGGCGTCCATGCCGGGGCCGTCCAGGGGGGACCAGTCGGCCTCCGTGAAAACCCGGTCCACGGCCCCGTGCCCGAACCCCACGGCGTGGAACGCGGACGTCAGCACCACGCGCGGTGCTCCGGTGTCCGCAGCGGCCCGCAGCACCCGAAGCGCCCCTTCCCTGGCGGGGACCACGAGATCGTCCTCGTTCTCCACACGCCCCGGCGCCACCGGGGAGGCCACGTGCAGAACCCCCGCCGTTCCCCGGGTGGCGTCCAGCCACCCGTCATCCCGTGTGAGGTCCGCCGTGACGAACTCGAGCAGGTCCACGTTCTGCGCACCGGCACGCACCAGGATGCTCCGGGCCCGCCGCGCGCTCGACTCGGAGCGCACCGTGGTGCGCACGGGCCGCCCCGCGTGCAGGAGCTGGAGGATGCAGTGGCCGGCGATGAAGCCGGTGCCGCCCGTGACCAGGACGGGCTGGGTGTGGTATGCCATAGGCCCAGTATGGCCCGGAGGTCAGACGGTCCCCGAACACCCGCCACGAAAGGCACCCCGGGGAAACACCCGGTCCATGCCCCCGGCCCACCCGCGACCTGAGCGGTGGCCGGATCGGCGCGCGGTCACCGACCGGTGGAGGGATCCTGCGCCGCACTCGATCCCGAGCCGGCGCTCGGGGATCCGAGGTCGGAACCGTGGACAGGAGCCGCGGTCCCGGAGCCCTGGTCCTGCCGGAGCGCAGTGCCCTGGGCATCGGCCTCCGAGGCCGACGCGGCGTCGTCGTCGTGCTTCTTGCCGAACGGCAGGACGTGGACGATGCCCACGATGATCGCGCCCCAGATGACGCCGAGGACCAGGGCGCACACCGTCTCCACGAGCCACGCGAGCACGGGACCCACCACGGCCACGTGGTGCACGGCCTCGCTGAGGTGGTGGACGAGCTCCTCCGGGGCGGTGAACCCCAGCTCCGCCGTGCCCACCAGGATGATGTGTCCGCCGACCCACAGCATGGCGAACATGCCCACGATGGAAATCACGTTGAGGACCGTGGGCATGGCGCGCACCAGGAACTCGCCGAAGCGCTGGGACTTCTCCGAGTCCCGCTTGGCCATGGCCAGGCCGATGTCGTCCATCTTCACGATCAGGGCCACGACCCCGTAGACCAGGAACGTGATGAAGATGGCCACCGCGATCAGGATGAGTGTGCGGGCCAGCAGGGGCTCGTTGGCCACCTCGTTGAGGGAGATCACCATGATCTCCGCGCTGAGAATGAGGTCCGTGCGGATGGCGCCCGCGGTGATCTTCTTCTCCGCATCCGGGCCCTTTTCCGCTGCAGGCTTCTTCTCCGCGTGGCCCTTGGAGAACAGGTGCTCGCCGATGGCCTCCGCACCCTCGAAGCACAGGTAGGTCCCGCCGAGCATGAGCAGGGGCGTGAGCAACCACGGCGCGAACTCGCTCAGGATCAGGGCGATCGGCAGGATGATGAGCAGCTTGTTGCGCAGCGAGCCGATCGTGATCTTCTTGATGATCGGCAGCTCGCGGCTCGGGCTGATGCCCTCCACGTAGCGGGGGGTCACGGCGGTGTCGTCCACGACGACGCCCGCGGCCTTCGCGCTCGCCCGCCCGGCGGCCCCGGCAATGTCGTCGACGTTCGCGGCCGCCATCTTGGCGAGCGCCGCGACGTCGTCCAGCAGTGCGGCAAGTCCAGCGGACATGCGTGTACCTCTTCCCGTTCACCCAACACACGTGTGCGGGTCAAGCGTACGGGGTTTGCCCGGGAGCCTTCCCCAGAACGGTCACCATGAAGTCGCTGTCCTCGGTCCAGGGGCGCAGGTCCCACCCCGCCAGGGTGAGCTGGGGTGCCAGACCGGAGGCGGCGGCGTCGGCGAGGAAGTCTCCGGCGGGGTAGCCGCGTCCGGCGCCGAAGCCCACGACGGCGCGTCCCTCGTTCGTCAGGTGGGCGGCGAAACCGCGCAGCACGTCCCGGCGCGTGCTCTCCGCCAGGAACGTCATCACGTTGCCGGCGCACACGATGAGGTCGAAAGGGCCGCCCAGGTCCAGCTCGGTCAGCAGCGCGAGGTCCGCCACGCGGTATTCCGGCCCGGGGTGGTCTGCACGGGCGGCCCGGATCAGCTCGGGGTCCACGTCCACGGCCGTGACCGTGTGGCCCACCCCGTGAAGGTGGCCGGCGATCCGTCCCGCCCCGCAGCCGGCGTCCAGGATCCTCGCCCTGCGGGGGACCATGGCGTCCACGAGGCGCGCCTCCCCCACGATGTCCTCGCCGCGCCGCGCCATGGTGCGGAACCTGTCGATGTACCTCTGCGAGTGCCCCGGGTTCTGCGCCACCTGGGCCATCCACCTGCTCTGTTCCACCATGGGGCCAGGGTAGGCCCTGCCGCGGTGCCGCACGCCAGGACCGTCCTCCGCCGCTGCCAGGGCCGGGCCCGCCACCGGTCACGACGACGCCGCGGCGTCACCCCGGTGCGCACGGCCACGAGGGAGCGCCCCGTCTGAGAGCATGGACCCCGTTCACGGGGTTGCCGTGCACCGCACCACGGACCCCGCGCCATGCCCCGCCAACCGCACACGCGCGGCGTACCCCGAGGAGCAGCACATGAGCATCCTGCTGGCCGCCCTGGCCGCCGTCCTGGTGGGCACGATCCTGCAACGGGTCTCGGGCACCGGTGTGGGCCTCGTGGTGGCGCCCGTGCTGTCCCTGCTCATGGGACCGGGTGCCGGCGTGCTGGCCACCAACGCCGCCACCACGTGCTCCGGGTTCCTCATCACGCTCTCCGTGCGCCGGCTCGTGGAGTGGCGCCACGCCGCCGTCCTGGTGGCGGCCGCGGTTCCGGGCATCGTGGCGGGGGCCGTGGTGGTGCGCCACGTGCCCAGCGCGTGGCTGCAGGTGGCCGTGGGCTCGGTGGTGCTCGCGGGGCTGGCCATCACCCGCTTCTCCCCCGCCACCCCCTACGCTTCCCGACGCGCCACGGTGGTGCCTGCGGGCGTGATCGGCGGGTTCTTCAACGCCACTGCGGGTGTCGCGGCGCCGGCCATGGTCATCTACTCGCGAGTGACCCGGTGGGACCAGGTGCACTTCGCGGCCACCATGCAGCCGGTGTTCATGTCCATGGGGGCGCTCTCGGCCGCTTCCAAGCTGGTGGCGGGTGTGCACTTCGCCCTGCCCGTTCCGGCGCTCGTGGCAGTGGTGGCCCTCGTGCTCACGGTCCTGGCCGGGATTGCGATCGGGACATGGCTGGCCCGCCACATGTCCAAGGCGACTGCGCAGAAACTGGCCATGACGCTCGCGACCGTGGGCGGCGTCGTCGTGCTGGCCCGCGGAACCATCACCCTGCTGACCGCCTGATCCGGGCGACATGCCCCGCGCCTTCGAAACCGGCGAGCGCCTGTGAGTACCATGGCGTTTTCCTCCGCTCCTCCGGGGAACACGACCGGCTGAACTCTCCGGGCACCCCGGGTCAGCAGCGGCCCTTCCCCGAGACCTGAGAGGTGGAGCGCATGTCCGCACCCTCACCACAGTCCGCCGCAACCGCCGCGGACCCCGCCTCCGCGAGGAGCGCGCCCCGCGCGCTGCGCTGGCTGGCTGCCCCACCCACGGCCCCCCGGCTGCCGGAGGACGAGGTCGCCCGGAGCTACCCCCGCCTGCGCCTGCAGGTGTTCCTCGGGATCTTCATCGGCTACGCCGGGTTCTACCTGATCCGCAACAACATCTCCCTGATCGCACCCCTGCTGATGGACGAGGGCACCATCAGCACCGTGGGGATCGGCATCATCGGCAACGCCGTGCTGCTGGCCTACGGGTTCTCCAAGTTCTTCTCCGCGACCATCTCGGACCGCTCCAACGCGCGGTACTTCCTGCCGATCGGCCTGGCGCTGTCCGCCGTGGCGAACCTCGTGGTCGCGTTCGTCCCCGCGGTCTCCGCCTCGGTGGCGCTTTTCGCCTCGGTCATGTTCCTCAACGGCTGGGTGCAGGGCATGGGCTGGCCGCCGTGCGGGCGCGTGCTCGTGCACTGGTTCTCCACGAACGAGCGCGGCTGGAAGACCGCCATCTGGAACACCGCGCACAACGTGGGCGGCATGGGCGTGGGCGCACTGGCCGCCTTCGGCCTGGCCATCACGGGCGACTCGTGGCAGTCGGCATTCTGGGTCCCGGCTCTCGGCGCTCTCGTGGTCGCCGCGATCGCCTTCGTCATGGTCCGGGACCGCCCGGAAGCGGTGGGCCTGCCCCCGATCGAGGAGTACCGGGACGATCCCGCCAAGGTCGAAGCGGATGCGAGCGACCTCGAGGGGTCCTCCTACTGGGGGATCATCACCAAGCACGTGCTGCTCAACCCCACCATGGTGTTCCTGGCGCTGGCCAACGTGTTCATCTACTCCCTGCGCTACGGCGTGCTCAGCTGGGCACCCACCTACCTGGCGGAGCACCACGGCATGTCCCTGGCACAGGGCATCGCCGGCTTCTCCCTGTTCGAGCTCGCCGGGATCTTCGGCACACTGGCGTGCGGCTGGGTCTCGGACAAGGTGTTCCGCGGCAACCGCAGCTGGACCGGCATCGTGTTCATGCTCGGCGTGGGCGTGTTCCTGGTGGCCTACTGGCTCGCCCCGGTGGGCACGCCGTACTGGCTGCTCATGGTGTTCCTGTTCTTCATCGGCGCGTTCATCTACGGCCCCGTGATGCTCATCGGCCTGCAGGCCCTGGACATGTCCGCGCGCCACGTGGCGGGCACGGCCGCCGGCTTCACGGGCCTGTTCGGCTACGTCTTCGGCGCCACGCTCGCGTCCACCGGCGTGGGGTGGGTGGTCCACGAGTTCGGCTGGGGCGCCACCTACGGGCTGCTCACGCTGTCCGTGGTGCTGACAATCGCCCTGCTGCTGTGCGTCCTGCCGCGGGAGAAGCAGCTCATGGCGCACCACCGTTCGCTGAGCGGCACGGACGCCCAGGAGACCCGCTCCTGAGCCTGCCCCGTGCCGGGCGGCGCGCGTCCGCTGCGCCGTCCGGCCCCGGACCCTGCCATTTCGCGGACGACGCCGCAGGGCCAGAATTCCGGCGGTCACCGCACGGCGCGGTCGGTGTCCACGACCGACGACGCCGCACGCCCCGTGACCCGCGCCGGGTCCGGTGGCGTGCGGCGTCGTCGCGACAAGGTCAGGAGCGCCCGGCGGCGCCCGCCTCCACCGCGTCCAGGTCCCGGACCTCGTGGCGGCGGCCGTAGGCCATGATGCCCAGGCACAGGGTGGCGATCACGGCGCCGGAGGCGAACAGCCAGGGGTAGGTGGTGAACTCGGAGATCAGCGCGAGCACCATGGGCACGAAGAACCCGATGTAGGTGAGCGAGTAGAACACGGCGGTGAGCCCGGCGAGGTCGTCCGGGCGGGCGATCCGCTGGACCTCCTGCAGGCCGGAGACCAGCACGAGCCCGTAGCCGCAGCCCAGCATCGCGGAGGCCAGCAGCACCAGCGCGAGGTTCAGGGTGGCCGAGGCCAGCACCGCCGCGAGCATCCCCAGGATCACGGCGCACATCCCCACGGCGAGCGAGCGGATGGAGCCGTCCCGGTCCAGGCGCTTGCCCAGGGGCTGGATGAAGAACCCGAAGCCCAGCCCCACCAGGCACATCAGCCCGGAGAACGCGATCCCGTACTGCGGTCCCACCACGTCCGCCATGAGGGCGGGCAGGATCGCATAGGCAGAGGCCGCGCAGCCGAAGACCCACGGGGCGGAGGGCGCCACCACGAACCAGAAGCGGTGCTGCCGGGTGGCCGGGATCTTCAGGTCCGCCAGCAGCGGCCCGTGTGGGGGCGTGGCGCGCCGGGTCTCGGGAGCGCCGGCCACCAGGAACACGGCGGGCAGACAGATCGCCAGGTTGATCATGTAGGGCAGCACGGTCTGCAGGGGCGCGAACTGCGCGAGGGCCGCGGCCACCGCGGCACCGAGGGCGAACCCGGCGGTCAGGGACAGGGAGGCGCGACGCGCTCCCGAGACGCGCTCGGGGTGCTCCTCGTACGGTTTCTCGGAGAGCTCCTTGATCCAGGAGGTGCCCACGGCCATGCCGAGCCCGAGGGCCAGCCCGGAGAACACCCGGCCCACGAACAGCAGGAGCAGACTCTCGGCACCCACGGCCAGCAGGATGCTGCCCACCATGGCCAGCACCGGGGCCGGGATCATGAGCGTGCGGCGCCCGTGCCGGTCCGAGAGCGGCCCACCGATCAGCAGTGCGGGCACGATGCCCAACACATATGCCGCAAGGAGCATGTCAACGGCCACCTGCTCGTAGCCCTCAACCGTGCGGTACATGACCAGCAGGGGCGTGAACTCGTTGCCTCCCCACGCCACCGCCAGCAGCGCGGAACTGACCCTCATCCAGGGCTTGGTTCTCATGACGTCATTCCCTCGCAGTCACCCTCGGGGTGGGGGCCCGCCACCGGCGGCACGCGACCCCTGAACAGTGTCTGCATGCTAGGGCAGGGTGGGACAGGTCACAAAACTCGCCGGTAACAAATGGGGTCCAGAGCGGGACGGACCCTGCCGCGCCGGCTGGTCAGTGCTCGCTCTGGTAGAGCCGCCGGGCACGGACCCGCGCCTCGTGGTGGACCGCGGCCTCCGGGCGCACGAGCCGGCAGAACGCGAACCCCAGCAGCGCCGCCACGGTGTGCCCGATCGAGGACCAGTCGAGGTCCAGGAGCAGGCCCGTGGCGAGCAGCGCCACGAGCGCCCCGGCCCACAGCAGTCTGCGCAGCAGCGCTCCCCGGTAGGTGGCCAGCGCGGCGAGGGCGCAGAACCCGTAGCTCGCCCCCACGTCGATCAGCACGGGGGACGGCACGGGCAGCTCCGCGGTGCGGAACAGCCACACCTGGAGGTAGGCCACGGCCACGGTGGCGCCCACGTGCCCCAGTGCGAACCCTGCAAGAGTACGCTGCCATCCGAAGCGGTGCTCCAGGGGTGCGACCACCAGGCTGAACCCCACCCACCAGATGAGCAGCTCCACGGGGGACACGTACATGGCACTGCGCACGAGCACCGTCACCGGGTTGGTGCTGAGCTCGTGCAGGTTGGTGGACTGCTCCGCGAGGAACGCCTTGCGCAGCGGCTCGGAGGTGTTGGCCAGCAGCCACGTGGTGAACGTGAGCAGCGTGAGGTACAGGTACGTCAGCGGGGCCCGGCGCACCCATTCCTTGACCGGCTCACCACGGCGCAGCCACCACGCACTGATCCTGCGGAACCCGGGCCAGGCGTGGTCCACGGCGTAGAGGAACCCCACCACCAGCAGCACGAGCGCGAGAGTGATCACGGGGAAAGTATGCGCCCGTGGTGCACGCCCCGGCACCGGAGTCGCCTCCACCCGGGACACCGTGCCGCCCTCGGCTCGGCCAGCACGGTGGGCCGTCGGGGAGCGGGGGGTCGTGCACAGCCGGCCCGGCGGCGTCGTCGCCCCGTCCCGTTCGTACACGCCCGTCTCGCACGAAGGCCCCCCGGCGTGGCAGGGTTACCGGGTGACCTCGTGGTCACGCTCCGTCTGAGAGGAACACCGTGAACGACGACGACGTCCGCACCGGCCCCGCACCCCGGGACTCTGCCCCGCAGGGCCCGGCAGCACACCCGGCACCCACCACGGGGGCCGGGGCATGAGCCGGGTGCGCGAACCGTTGCCACCGCTCGTGGTGGTCATGGGGGTCTCGGGCTCCGGCAAGACCACCATCGGCACGCTCGTGGCCCACGAGCTGGGGGTCGAGTTCATTGACGGGGACAGCCTGCACCCCCTGGAGAACGTCCAGAAGATGGCCGCGGGCACCCCCTTGGACGACGACGACCGCTGGCCCTGGCTCGAGATCGTGGGCCGCACCCTGCACGAGCACGGCGAGCGCCGCGAGGGCCTCGTGGTGGCGTGCTCCGCGCTCAAGCGCGTCTACCGCGAGCGCATCCGCTCCCAGGCGCCCTCCGCACTGTTCCTGCACCTGGACGGCACCGTGGAGGTGCTGACCCGGCGCATCGAGGGTCGCAGCGGGCACTTCATGCCGGCCGCGCTGCTGGAGTCCCAGATCGAGACCCTGGAGCCGCTCGCCCAGGAGGAGGGCGGGTACGTGCTCAACATCGACCAGCCCGTCGCGGACATGGTGGACGACGCCGTCACGAGGCTCCGCGCACTCGTGGCCGCACAGTCCTGAGCGCGCCGGCCTGACCGGATCGTCCGGGCCGAACCCTCCCGGCGGAAGGTCTCGGGGCCGCGGGACGGAATCGACGGGGCGGACGCGCGCTGCCCCCGGGCCCGGCGGCGTCGTCCTGCGCCGGGCGCCGCCTGGCCCCTCAGCCGCGCCGCAGCAGCACCGCCACCTCGTAGTGCCCGGTGTGGGGGAACATGTCCAGCAGCCGAGCCTCCACGGGGCGCAGGGACGGCATGCGGGCGAGGTCGCGCGCGAGGGTCGTGGCGTTGCACGAGGAGTACACCGCGTGACCCACGGACGAGGTCTCGAGCCACGCGCACAGGGAGGCGTCCAGACCGCGCCGCGGCGGGTTGACGATCGCGAGCTCCGGGGTGCCGGGCAGGTCCGCGGGGGTCGCGGCGGCGTCGTCCGCCAGGAAGCGCACGGAGCCCGGGCCGTCCTGCGGCAGTCCCATCGCCCGGGCGGTGTCCCGCGCCGAGGCCACGGCCTCCTCCGAGATCTCCGTGCCCACCACCTCGCGCCCCGGCCCGGCCACGTGCAGCGCGAAGCCGCCGACGCCGCAGTACAGGTCCCACACGCTGGCGGGCCCCACGGCGTCCACCCACTGCGCCACCTGCCGGTACAGCTGCTCGGTCACGGCCGTGTTGGTCTGGAAGAAGGAACGCGGCCGCACGCGCAGGTCGATCCCGTTGAGGCCCATGACCAGCTCGCGCTGCTCGCTCAGCAGGATCTCCTCGGGGCCCTCGATCACCGCTTTGTGCTCGGGCTGGATGTTCACGGAGACCACCTCCGCCGCGGGCACCAGCTCGCGCAGCAGGTCCAGGTTCTCGGCGACCTTGGGCAGCTGGCGGGTGCTGCGCAGCACGAAGCGCACCATGAGCCGGCCCTCGGGGCTGCCTGTGACGATCACGTGCTTGATCTCCCCGCGGCGCTTCGCGACGTCGTAGGGCAGCAGCCGCACCCGCCCGATGAACTCCGCGAGCGCGTGCAGGGCGCGCGTGACGGGTTCGGGGTACAGCGGGCAGTCCCGGAGGTCCACGCCCGCCGCGCCGTCCAGGATGCCGAGCGTGGGCGCCCCCACCTCACCGGCCACCACCATCTTGGCCTTGTTGCGGAACCCCCGCTCCGCCGAGGCCACCGGCTCCAGCCACCGCGGCGCACCGTGCGCGTCCACGAGCTCCCGCACCAGCTCCTGCTTGCGGGCCAGCTGCCGCGCGTACGGGACCTCGATCACCGTGCAGGACCGGCACTCACCCCGGTCGTAGTATCCGCATTCCACCCGCCCGAGTGTACGGCGGGCCTCCCCTGCCGGGCACGACGACGGCGCACGGCCGGGTGGGGTGCCCCTCCACCGTGTGTGGCGCGGGCCCGAGGATCGTGGCACCGTGAGGGCATTCGCCGCCCACCCCGAGGACCACAGCCATGAGCAACCAGCGCCCCTCCCCCGCCGTGATGCGGGGCCGCACCGATCCCGCGCGGGACGTGCGTCCGGTGGACTACACCTCGTGGCGCCCGTCCCCTGCGGCCCCGGGGATCGCCGGCGAGGAGGGAACGGAGACCACCGCGGCACGGAACGCGGCAGAACGGGGCACGCGGGCGGCGTCGTCCCCCGCGGCACCCGGAGCTGCGGCGCACGTGGCACCGGGCGGGACGCCCAAGCCGGGACCCGGACCTCGCCCGGCGCCCGCGGTCACCGTGGGAGACGCACCCCGCGAGCTGACCGTGGACCCGCAGCTCGCGGCCATGGTCGCGCGGCTGCGGTCCGGGGTGGCCCCGGTGACGGGCACGCCGGAGAACGCGTTCTACACGGTGGACTCCGCACCGGGGCAGGAGCGGGAGCTGGACGTCCCCGCGGACGGGGTGGACGTGCACGGTGTGTGGGACGTGGGCGAAGACGCCCTGCGGGCCGTGGTGGCGGACCCCGAGGACACGTGGACCGCGGACCTGGGCCGCACCGACTACTACGTGCGCGGCCCGCTGTGCGTGCAGGTCACGCGCGCGGAGCACCGCGTGGTGGGGATCTACCGCAGCGGCTGGGCGATCGCGCGCCGACCGGACGAGACCTGGGCCGACACCCCCGACTCCCTGGAGCGCACGGGTGCCAAGCCCGGCGGCAGCGGCACGCGCTACCCCACCAACCGCCGGGAGCTGCTGGAACGGCTGCGCGCGGCGGGCTTCGAGGTCACCACCTCGGGGCCCACGCACGGCAAGATCACCCACCCGGACGTGCCCGGCCGGTTCCTGCCGTTCTCCTCCACACCGTCCTCGCAGCGCTACGGGCGCCACGTGGTCACCGCGGTCAAGCGGGTGTTCGGCATCGACGTGCGGTGAGCCGGGCCCGGGAACCAGCACGGTCCCCGGGCCCGGCCCACGGCGTTGCCCGACGACTGCCCGTCAGACGGACGCCGGCAGCTCGTCCACGCCGGTGCCGCGGCGCCCCCACGCCTGCAGCACGTCCAGGTAGCCCGCGCGGGCGCGCCGGGCCTGCTTCACGGCGCCACGCCCCCCGGCCTTGCGGGCCTCTTTGAGCCCACGACGCCGCTGCGTGCGCGTGCCCACCGCACTCGTCACCGCGGGCTGCCCGTACTCGGCCGGGAGCTCCCGGGCCAGCGGCGACCCGCGCAGCTCCTGCTCCGCGCGCGCGAGGTACTCGCGCTCCTGACGCCACGCGATCCGCGCCACCAGCACGAAGCACACCAGCGCCAGCACCACCTTGACCGGCATGCCCAGCCACGGCAGCGCCGCCACCGGAGGAGCGTTCCAGAGGAAGTGCAGCACCCACCCCAGGGCGTAGAGCCCGGTGAATGCCGAGATGCGCACCATCATGGAGCAGTGCTTCACGGTGCGGCCCAGAAGATATGCCACCCCCACGCCGATGATCGCGGAGTACAGCCAGTGGGAGGAAATGCCAATGGTGCTGCGCAGCAGCGTCACACTGAAAGCACCCGAGAAATCACTGTTCGCATCCGTGGGCGCATTGTTCGCGGCATAGGAGACATTCTCGAAGATCTGGAACCCCAGACCCACGAACGCCCCCACCAGCAGTCCGTGCATGGGCCGGGTCAGCGTGCGGGAGGCCACCAGCATGATCACGAGCACCCCGATGGTCTTGCTCCACTCCTCGCTGCTGGGCCCCGCGAACGCGGCCCCCCAGTCCGCGCCCACTCCCCACGGGAGCAGCTTGGCCGCGAGCTCCAGGATGTGCTCGTTGGCGTGCCCCCCGAGCCACGTGGGAACGGTGGCCCCGAACACGGTGGCCAGCAGCAGGATCCACGGCCGACGCGCCCGGTACGGGTCCGCCCACAGCACGATGACGGCGAACAGCACCAGGGTGAGCGCGAAGATCGGGGCGATCGCCAGCAGCGAGTCCTTCGCGGTGGTGAAGGACTTCGCCACCGCCAGGGACACCCCGGTGGTGCCCAGTGCCACCAGCACGCAGAACAGCCACCACACGGCCGAGCGCGGGCGGAAGAACTCGTGGCCGTACCCGGGTCCGTCCTGAGCGGCCGTGACTCGCACGGCGGGGCGGGCCGGGGCCGCGGGGGTTGCGGTCGCGGTGCTCATTGCGCGCCCTCCTTCCTC
>NZ_JASDCY010000073.1:0-12482 GCF_030407675.1 Kocuria sp. APC 4018
ACCTTCAACTCATCTGACAACACGATCCCCGCAACTCCCTGAAATTCAGGGTGTTGCGGGGATCGCTAGAACCCACCTCCCGGGGGCGGGCGCCGTCGTTGCCTGCGGACCGCTCTGCCGGGGGCAGCCCCGTGCCCACCATGTGAGATGCGACACCCCGATTTAACGTGTGCGTCACACGACCGGCGCATTCGAAACACGCTCGTTACGCCCCGGCGAACCCGGCGGTAACACGGGCGCCGTTGACTGGTCCCCGGAAGCGCAAAGGATGTGCTTGCACGAGACAGGGACGAGGTGATCCGGGTGGAACTGACCGCCGGACACGTGTGGATGGTGGTGGCTGCGGGGCTCGTGTTCTTCATGACCCCGGGGCTCGCACTGTTCTACGGAGGCATGACCCGGGCCAAGGGCGTGCTGAACATGATGATGATGAGCTTCGCGGCCCTCGGCGTGGTGGGGGTCGTGTGGGTGCTGTGGGGAGCGTCGATGCTCAGCGGCGACCCCGTGCTGGGCGGGCTCACGGCCAACCCGTTCGCGCACGCGGGGTTGCAGGGTCTGCTCGGCACCGAGGACCTGCTCGCCTCGGACTTCTCCGTGACGTTCGCCATCATCACGGTCGCGCTGATCTCCGGCGCGATCGCGGACCGCACGCGCTTCGGCACGTGGGTGGTGTTCACGCTCGTGTGGGTCACCCTGGTGTACTTCCCGCTGGCCTACATGGTGTGGGGGAACGGGCTGTTCTCGGAGGAGGGCGCCCTGGGGCGGATCGTCGGGGAGCCCATCGACTTCGCGGGAGGGTTGGCCGTGCACATCAACGCGGGCATCGCGGCCCTCGTGCTCATTCTGCTGATCGGCGCGCGACGCGGCTTCGGGCGGGACTCCGGGCAGCGCCCCCACAACCTGCCCCTGGTGATGCTGGGCTCGGCCATCCTGTGGTTCGGCTGGTTCGGCTTCAACGCCGGGGCCGCCACCACCGTGGAGCAGGCCGCCCTGATCTGGACCAACACGCTGGTGGCCCCGGCCGCCGCGATGCTCTCCTGGCTGCTCACCGAGCGGATCCGGGACGGCCACGCGACGTCGCTCGGGGCGGCCTCGGGCGTCGTAGCCGGCCTGGTGGCCATCACCCCGGCGTGCGCGAACGTGACCCCCCTGGGTGCGATCGGGCTCTCGGCCGTGGCCGGTGTGCTCTCGGCGCTCGCGGTGGGGTTCAAGTACCGGATCGGGCTGGACGACTCGCTGGACGTGTGCGGCGTGCACCTGGTCTCGGGCATCGTGGGCACCGTGGCGCTGGGATTCCTGGCGGTCCCCTCCGAGGGACGCGCAGGCCTGCTCCACGGGGGCGGCTGGGGCCTCATGGGCTCGCAGCTCGCGGCCACCGGGTTCGTGGCCCTCTACACGGGCGTGCTCACGCTGCTGATCGGACTGGTGCTCCAGGCCACCATGGGGCTGCGCATCACGCGCCGTGACGAGATCATCGGCGTGGACCTCACGCAGCACGCGGAGTCCGCGTACTCGCTCAAGGACGAGGCCACCGGATCGTTCGCGGGCCACGGCACCCACCGCCCACTGCCCGGCACCGCCGAGGCTCCCGTCCCCGTGAAAGGAAGAATCTCGTGAAACTCGTCACCGCAGTGGTGCGCCCGGAGAAGTTCAGTGACGTCAAGGACGCCCTCGAGAGCTACGGCGTGCAGGGGATGACCGTGCTCACCGTGCACGGCTACGGCAGGCAGCGCGGGCACCGCGAGGTGTACCGGGGCGCGGAGTACACCGTGGACCTGCTGGAGAAGGTGCGCATCGAGACGGTCGTGGAGGACGCCGAGGCCCAGGAGGTCGTCACGGTGGTCGTCGGCGCCGCCCGCACCGGTGAACCCGGGGACGGCAAGGTGTGGGTCACCCCCGTGGAGCACGCGGTGCGCGTGAGCACGGGGGAGCGGGACGACGTCGCCCTCTGAGTCCCGGCGCGGCCGACGGCTTCGCGCCCCGGCCACCCCACGACCGCTCCGCCCGTGCCGCGGCCGCGGCCACGGGCAACCCGCGGCGGCCTCCGGCACCTGGGGCCGCCGTGCGGTGCGCGCGGGCCCGCGCCCGCTTGCTAACCTGGGACACCGAATCATCCGTCGTCCGAGGAAAGCAGCGACCTCCCCGTGTTCAATTCACTGTCCGACCGGCTCACAGCAACGTTCAAGAACCTGCGCGGCAAGGGCAGGCTCTCCGAGGCGGACATCGACGCCACCGTGCGGGAGATCCGCCGCGCCCTGCTCGAGGCGGACGTGGCCGTGCCCGTGGTGCGGGAGTTCACCGCGGTCATCAAGGAGCGCGCGCTCGGCGCGGAGGTCTCCGAGGCGCTGAACCCCGGCCAGCAGGTCGTGAAGATCGTCAACGAGGAGCTGCAGAACGTCCTCGGCGGCGAGACCCGCCGCATCAACCTGGCCAAGACCGGACCCACCGTGATCATGCTCGCGGGCCTGCAGGGTGCCGGCAAGACCACCCTGGCGGGCAAGCTGGGCAAGTGGCTCACGGACCAGGGGCACAAGCCCGTCCTGGTGGCCTCGGACCTGCAGCGCCCCAACGCCGTGACCCAGCTGAAAGTCGTGGGTGAGCGCGCGGGTGTTGCCGTGTTCGCCCCGGAGCCCGGCGCCACCTCGGAGTTCGACGACCCCACGGGTGACCCCGTGAAGGTCGCCCGGGACGGTGTGGACTTCGCACGCTCCAAGCTCTACGACGTGGTGATCGTGGACACCGCCGGGCGCCTGGGCATCGACCAGGCGCTGATGAACCAGGCGCGGGACATCCGCGACGCCGTGGACCCGGACGAGGTCCTGTTCGTGATCGACGCGATGATCGGTCAGGACGCCGTCAACACCGCCAAGGCCTTCGACGAAGGCGTGGACTTCACCGGCGTGGTGCTCTCCAAGCTGGACGGCGACGCCCGCGGCGGCGCGGCGCTGTCCGTGCGCGCGGTGACCGGCAAGCCCATCATGTTCGCCTCCACGGGCGAGGGCGTGCGGGACTTCGAGCAGTTCCACCCGGACCGCATGGCCTCCCGCATCCTGGACATGGGTGACGTCCTCACGCTCATCGAGCAGGCCGAGCGGCAGTGGGACAAGACTGAGGCCGAGCGGATGGCCAAGAAGTTCACCGATCAGGAGGACTTCACGTTCGAGGACTTCCTGGCGCAGATGCAGCAGCTGCGCAAGATGGGCTCCATGAAGAAGATGCTCGCCATGATGCCGGGCGCCGCCGGCATGCGGGAGCAGCTGGAGAACTTCGACGAGCGCGAGATCGACCGCGTGGAGGCCATCGTGCGCTCCATGACCCCGCACGAGCGCGTGGCCCCCAAGATCATCAACGGCTCCCGCCGCGCCCGCATCGCCCGCGGCTCCGGCGTCACGGTCTCCGAGGTCAACCAGCTCATGGAGCGCTTCGCCCAGGCCCAGAAGATGATGAAGCGCCTGGCCTCCGGGCAGGGCGTTCCGGGCATGCCCGGTGGGATCCCCGGCATGGGCCGCGGCGGTGCCGCCAAGAAGGGCAAGGCCAAGAAGAAGGGTTCGCGCTCCGGCAACCCCGCCAAGCGGGCCCAGGAGCAGGCGGCACTCGCGTCCGGGCAGAAGCCGGCCGCGAAGGGCAGCGCGTTCGGCGCCCAGGGCAAGGACCTGGACGCCGAGTCGCTCAACCTGCCCAAGGGCTTCGAGAAGTTCCTCGGAAAGTAGGCATCCATGGGTTCGTACCTCCCCGACGACGAGCTGCGCGAGTTCATCGCCACGCTGCCCACCCGGCGGCTGGCCTCCGCCGCGGTCATCCGTGACGAGCACGGCCGGGTGCTTGCGGTGGAGCCCAACTACAAGGACGGCTGGACCCTGCCCGGCGGCACGGTGGAGGCGGGGGAGGACCCGCGCACCGGGTGCTTCCGCGAGGTGGTCGAGGAGGTCGGACTGCACCTGCCCGAGGGTCGGCTCATCGCCGTGAGCCACGGTGTGGGCATGGGCATGTGGGGGGACTCGGTCTCGTTCCTTTACGACGGCGGCACCATCTCGTCCGACACCCCGATCAGCGTGCAGGAGGAGGAGCTGCTGTCCTACCGCTGGGTGGCGCCCGAGGACCTGGAGACGGTCATGCCTGCCGGGATGGCCGAGCACCTGCGGGCCGCCATCGAGGCCCTCGAGGCCGGCACCGTGGTGGAGCGCGTGATGCACGGGGGTTCACGCTCATGACCGAGCGGCCCGCGCCGCGCACCGTGGTGCTCGTGCTCGCGGACGCCCCCGAGCTCCCGTTCGTGGCGTCCGCCCTCGGTCTCGGCTTCACCGCCGTCTCACGGGACGGCTGGTCCGCGGTCGTGCTTCCGGAGGGTGTGGATCCTGCCGGGCTGGCCGCCGCGGGGGACCCGCGCAGCATCGCCGTGCGCCTGGACTCGGACGGCAGCGCACGCGCGCTGCGCGTCTACCCACCCGTGGCCGCGCTCGATGCCCATGAGGACTGGGGCACCCAGTTCGACGAGCTCGAAGAGTCCACCACGCTGCGCTGGCCCGCCGTCCACGAGGACTCCGTGGTGGGGCTGCTGGCGGGCGCGCGTGACGCCGCGGGGTCGGACGGGCCCCCCGAGGACCGTGGCACGGGCGGCGACGCCGCGGCGTCGGCACCCGGGGGCAACCTCACGGCCGCGGCGAGCATTGCGTCCCTGTGCGACCTCGATCCCGCTCAGACGGCACGGCTGGAGAACTACGCCCGCACGGCGAGCTCCGCCCTGCTGCTGGAGTCCGTGCTGCAGCTGCTCGGGCTGCCCGTGGTCGCCGCGAAGATCGTGGAGGGCCAGCGGGAGGTCTCGGAGCTCGACGGGGTCACCCACCACGAGCCCCGCCCCGCGGCACTGTCCGTGCTGGACGCCGCGAGCGTCGAGCCCAGCGGCTCGGACGTGCTCTCCCGCCTCCAGCGGGCCTACGTCCGCAGGCCAGGACTGCTGCTCGCCCTGGGCAGCGCGGAAGCCGTGCTCGGCGCGGGGCTGGCCGGTCTGGCCGCGCGGGGTGGACGCAGTGCCAAGGTGCTGGGATCGGCCTCCGCGCTCATGCTGTCCGACGCCGCCCTGCAGGCCGCTCTGTGGGCCTCCGTCCGCTCACGCAGGAAGCACTGAGCCCTCCGCCACCCCGCTCGCGTCCCGTCACCGCGTGCGCCGGCCGGTTTGACAGCTGTGGCACAATGGACGGGTACTCGAGCCGTGCGGACCCTCTCACCGCGCGTGACTTCGTGTCCACAGGAAACCCACGTGCTGCCCGCCCCACGGGCTGGCGTGTGCGGTGACCGATTCCATTCGAAACAGGAGTAACCACACAAGTGGCAGTCAAGATTCGTCTCAAGCGTATGGGCAAGATCCGCGATCCCCGCTACCGCGTGGTCGTCGTCGATTCCCGCAAGAAGCGCGACGGTCGCGTGATCGAGGAGGTCGGCGTGTACCAGCCGACCGAGAACCCCTCGTACATCAACCTGGTGTCCGATCGCGTGCAGTACTGGCTCGGTGTGGGCGCGCAGCCTTCCGAGGCCGTGCTCGCTCTCATGAAGATCACCGGCGACTGGCAGAAGTTCAAGGGCCTGCCGGGTGCCGAGGGCACGCTGAAGCAGCCCGAGGGCAAGACCCCGTTCGTCGCCCCGGACAACGGCTCCGTGATCATTCCCGAGGCCATCACCCCCAAGGCTGAGAAGGCCGAGGAGGCACCCGCCGAGGACGCCGCTCCCGCAGAGGACGACGCCGAGAAGGCAGAGTGAGCATGCTCGCGGAAGCCCTGGAGCACCTGGTCCGTGGCATCGTGGACAACCCCGAGGATGTCTCGGTGCGTTCCCGCGACAACCGCCGCGGCGAGACGCTCGAGGTGCGCGTGCACCCGGATGATCTGGGTCGCGTGATCGGGCGCTCGGGACGCACGGCCAAGGCCCTGCGCACCGTCGTCTCGGCACTGGCTTCCGGCGAGAGCGTGCGCGTGGACGTGGTCGACACCGACCGCCGCCGCTGAGCGGACGCACCACTCGTCACGGCCCCCGTTCCCTCCCGAGGGGAACGGGGGCCGTGTGCATACCGGCTGCGGTCCCCGGACACGGACCGCGCAGCACTCAGCAGGACATCCCTGGAGGAGAAGACATGAGCGTTCGGGTGGCCCGGATCGGCAAGCCGCACGGTGTGCGGGGGGAAGTGACCGTGGAGCTGTTCACGGATGATCCGCAGTCTCGCTTCGCGCCGGGCTCGGTGCTGAGCGTCCAGCAGGCGCGCGGCGGCCGACGGGGCCAGGGCGCCGACCGCCCCGAACCCCTGCGTGTCGAGGGCCTGACCGTGGGCGGGCACCGCTGGAACAAGGACGTCCTCGTGGCCCGGTTCGAGGAGATCCGCGACCGCAACGCGGCCGAGGCCGCCCGCGGGCTGGAGCTCTACGCGGAGGTCGCGGACCTCCCGCTGGAGGACGACGAGTGGCACCAGGACGACCTCCTCGGCCTCGTGGCCGTGGACCTCACCCGCGACGAGGCACGGATCGGCACCGTCAAGGCGCTGATCCAGGGCAGCGCCCAGGACCTGCTGGAGATCACCCCGGAGAAGGGCGGGCGTGCCGTCCTCATCCCGTTCGTCGAGGAGATCGTCCCGGAGGTGGACCTGGACCGCGGGCTGGTCCTCGTGACCCCGCCCCCCGGACTCCTCGAGCTCGGCGAGGACGACTGACCCGTGCGCATCGACGTCCTGAGCATCTTCCCCGAGTACCTGGAGCCCCTGAAGCTCTCCCTGATCGGCAAGGCCGTGACCGACGGTCTGCTCAGCCTGCAGGTCACCGATCCCCGCGAGTTCGCCACGGACCGGCACCGCACCGTGGATGACACCCCCTACGGTGGCGGCGCGGGCATGGTCATGAAACCCGAGCCGTGGGCGCAGGCCCTCGAGACCGTGGTGCGGGCCGGTGCGGGGGCGGGCCGTGCGGCGTCGTCGCGCCCCGTGCTGGTCGTGCCGTCCCCGGCGGGGGAGGTGTTCACCCAGGAGGTGGCGTACGAGCTGGCCGAGGAGGAGCACCTGGTCTTCGCGTGCGGGCGCTACGAGGGGATCGACGAGCGTTTCATCGACTGGGCGCGGGACGAGGTGCGGGTGCGCCCCCTGAGCCTGGGCGACTACGTGCTCAACGGGGGAGAGGTGGCCGTGCTCGCGATGGTCGAGGCCGTGACCCGGCTGATCCCGGGGGTGATCGGCAACCCCGAGTCCCTGGCGGAGGAGTCCCACACGGGCGGGCTGCTGGAGTACCCGGTGTACACCAAGCCCGCGCAGTGGCGCGAGCGCACCGTTCCGGACACGCTGCTGTCCGGGCACCACGGGCGGATCGCGCGCTGGCGGCGCGACCAGCAGCTGGTGCGCACCGCACGCCGCCGCCCCGACATGGTCCTGGCACTGGACCCGGCCACCCTGGACCGCGCGGACCTCGCGGTGCTGGCCGAGGAGGGGTTCACCGTGGCCGGCGGGCAGTGGCGGCGCTCCGAACGCACCACGCCGCAGGGCGCACCGGAGGACCCGTCCGATATGGCATAATGGACGGCTGTGTGTGCGTCGGGCACGCCCCTGCCGCAGGGGGGAGAGCGACCAACGACGCACCGCCCGGGACGGCCACTTCACGTCCTGTCCCGGAACCTGGAGCACGTGCACCCCGCGGGGTGGCGCGCGAACCACACGTGAGAGACCTGCGGCGATCACGAGGAGTCACATCATGAACATTCTTGACCAGCTTGATGCCAAGTCCCTGCGCGACGACGTCCCCGACTTCCGTCCCGGCGACACCCTGAACGTGCACGTGAACATCGTGGAGGGCAACCGCTCCCGTGTCCAGGTGTTCAAGGGCTTCGTCATGGGCCGTCAGGGCTCCGGCGTGCGCGAGACCTTCACGGTCCGCAAGGTCAGCTTCGGTGTGGGCGTGGAGCGCACCTTCCCGGTGCACTCCCCGATCATCGAGAAGATCGAGCTCGTGAGCCGCGGCGACGTCCGTCGCGCCAAGCTGTACTACATGCGCGACCGTCACGGCAAGGCTGCTCGCATCCGCGAGAAGCGCGAGTCGAGCGCCTCGAGCAAGTAGGACTCACCGGGTGCCTGAGCACACGGAACACGCAGAGGACCCGGCACCTGCCGGGTCCTCTGCCGTGAGACGGCCCGTTTCCGCACGACGCTGGTGGTTGCGCGTCATCGCAGCCGCCCTCGTGACCGCGCTCGTGGTCACGGTGCTCGTGCGCGGGTTCGTGCTGGACGTGTACTGGGTGGGCTCGGACTCCATGGAGCCCACGCTCGAGGGCGGAGACCGGGTCCTCGTCAACAAGCTCGAGTCCGAGGACAACATCCAGCGGGGTGATCTCGTGGTCTTCGACGGCCGAGGCTCCCTGGACCCGCTGCACTCCTCCGACCCCTGGTACGAGCAGGCCGCGGACACCGTGGGACAGTGGCTCGGCCTCACCGGCTCGGACACCATCTACGTCAAGCGGGTGATCGCGGTGGCCGGGGACACCGTCTCGTGCTGCACCGCCGAGGGCCTGATCACGGTCAACGGTCAGCCCCAGCACGAGGACTACGTCTACCCTGGTGATGCACCGTCGGACATCCGGTTCACGGTGCAGGTCCCCCCGGGACGGGTGTGGCTCATGGGCGACCACCGCAGCGTGTCGGTGGACTCCCGCTCGCTTCTCGGTGCCCCCGGCGGTGGTCTGATCCGCACGGAGCGCATCGTGGGCACGGCCGAGAGAGTGGTGTGGCCGCTGGACCGGGCCCGCTCTCTCGAGGAGTGAACCGCATCCGCACCTGCCGGTGAGCGTGGCAGCACCTCCCGGCACCTCCCACCCGGAACCGTCAGAACGCAGAGAAGGACAGTGCAGTGGCTGAGCAGCACGACGCCGGCGCGAACGGCGCCCACCCCCATGACGACGCCGCCCAGCCCACGCGGCGCGGCAGCGGCGGCAGCGGCGCCAAGAGGTCCCCGGGGTGGAACGCGGTCCGGGAGGTCCTGATCGTCATGGCGCTCGCCGTGGTCATCGCTTTCGTGGTCAAGACCTTCCTGGTGCGCGGCTACTACATCCCCTCGGGCTCCATGGAGCAGACCCTCGAGCTGGACGACCGCATCTTCGTCAACGTCATCGGTGCCAAGACCGGTCACATCGACCGCGGGGACATCGTGGTCTTCGACGACACCCAGGGCTGGCTGCCCGAAGCCCCGGAGACCCGCACCGGGCCCGTCCGCGAGGGCCTCGAATTCGTCGGTCTGCTGCCGGACAGCAGCCAGCAGGCCCTCGTCAAACGCGTGATCGGTGTGGGCGGCGACCACGTGACGTGCTGCGACGCCTCCGGCAAGGTGTCCGTGAACGGCCAGCCGCTCGACGAGCCCTACATCTACCCCGGAGCCGCGCCCTCCGACTTCGCCTTCGACGTCACCGTTCCCGAGGGCAAGGTCTTCGTGATGGGCGACCACCGCAACGCCTCGGCGGACTCCCGCTTCCACATCGAGACCGGCACCCAGTTCGTGAGCGAGGATGACATCGTGGGCACGGCCTTCGTGATCGCCTGGCCGCTGGACCGGTTCCAGTTCCTGCACAACCCCGAGCAGACCTTCCAGGACGTCCCCGCGGCCGGCGGGCAGTGAGCCCCGCGCGCTCCGCCCCGGCCACCACCCTCGACGTGGAGGTGTTGCTCGCTCAGCGCGGGGCGCGCTTCGTGGCGGGGATGGACGAGGTGGGCCGCGGTGCGCTGGCAGGTCCCGCGAGCGTGGGCGTCGTCGTGCTGGACGTCCCAGCCCTGCTCGCGGAAAAATCGGTGGCGGGCGCCTCCCAGGGCGGGCAGGCGCCGTCGACGCCGGACGGTCCGGGACCGCGCGCGCCGCACCCCTGGGAGGGCGTACGGGACTCCAAGGCCCTCAGCCCCGCCCGCCGCGCCGCACTGGCACCCACGATCGGCGCGTGGGCCGCGGCCACGGCGGTCGGCCACGCGCAGCCGCGGGAGATCGACGAGCTGGGGATCAACGCCGCACTGCGGCTCGCCGGTCTGCGCGCACTGAAGGCGGTGCGTGCCGCGGGCGTGCCCGTGGACGCACTGATCCTGGACGGCTCGTACAACTGGCTGAACGCTCCGGCGGTGCTGGGCCAGGCCGAGGACCCGGTCGAGCTGCCTGCCGTGGTGCACACGCTGGTGAAGGCGGACGCGCAGTGCGTGAGCGTGGCCGCCGCGTCGATCCTGGCGAAGGTCGAACGCGACGCCCTCATGGGAGAGCTGCACCGGGAGCACCCGGACTACGACTGGGCGTCCAACAAGGGATACGGCAGCGCGGCTCACCGTGCCGCGCTCGCGGAACGGGGCACCACCGACCACCACCGGCTGAGCTGGAACTTGGGCGCGGGGTAGTTCGCGCCGAGAGCTCTGCGGAGCCCCGGTTGGCGTTCGCGCGGTGGGCTCCGCGGTCGGCGTTCGCGCGGTGCTCTCCGTGGTCGGCGTTCGCACGGTGGCTTCAGCGGTCGGGCAGCGGTTGCGGCCTGGGTGCACGCGGCTCTGCGACAGGGAGTGCTGAGCGGGCCGATCGTCCGGTCGGCCCGGGGGAGCGCGGGTGTGCCCTGTGGCTCGGCGAGCTCCTCGCGCCGGCCGCGATCCGACCTCCACAGCAGCGGGCCCGGGGTGCCGCTGCGCCTTGATCGGCCCCACAGTGGGGTCATGACCGCGCCCGCAGCCCACCGCCCCGACCACCCGTCGAGCCCGAACCCACCCGGGGCTCCCCACATGAGCACCGGGCGAGCCGGCGAAGAACTGATCGCCGGCCTGCTGGAGCGCTCCGGATGGACCGTGAGGGACCGCAACTGGAGACCGGCGCCGTCCCCGGGGCGCCCACGGGGCGAGCTGGACATCGTGGCGGAACGCCAGGGCGCCGTCACGGTCTTCGAGGTCAAGACACGCACCGGAGGGGACTTCGGCCACCCGTGTGAGGCTGTGGGTGCCGAGAAGCTCCGGCGCCTCCACGTCCTCGCCCGTGCCTGGGCCCGTGAGAACGGTCAGGCCGGGGTCCCGTCCGTGGACGTGGTTGCCGTGCACTGGCCCAGAGGGTCCTCTCCGCGTGTGGAGCACGTGGGTTCCATCGGCTGGCTCTGACCTCGGGGCCACCCCGGCCGGGCCGTCCGGCCGCTCGGGGCAGAGCCGCCCACCGCGACGTAACACGTCATGCGGCCCGCTGATGCTGTTCCGGGGTGGACACATTCACGTGGATGCACCGTGCATTAGGAGATCCCCTGTGCGGCGTGTCACGGTATGACGGGGCAGGAACCAGGAGTCCGTGGACGGGGGAATGGCATGAGAACCGCTGCGTGGTTGCCGCATGCGCTGTCTGCCACCGCTGTGGCGGCCGCCGTGGCACTGGGCGTCGTCGCGTGCTCCCAGACGGGCAACGATCCGAACGGGCATCCCACCGTCAGCTCATCCGTGGTCTCGGCGGACGGCGACCTGCACCCCGGCACTTTCCGCGCGTCACTGCCCAACGGCGCCACCGTGCGGATCACGGTCCCCGCGGCGGTGCCTTCCAGTGACGAGCTCGAACGGCTGCGGCGGGAGGCGGGGGTCGAACGGGCCACCTACGCCTCGGTGGAGATCGACAACACCCGGGGCCACTCACCCGTCTCCGTGAGCCGCCTCATCCTCACGGCGCGCGACGGCGCCACCTACCAGCTCGAGCACGTGTCACGGGCGGTCGAGAAGTGGCAGCCCCGGTCCTTCGAGGGCGCCTACCGGGCGCCGGACGGTTCAACCCTCTCCCGGGAGAAGGCGTGCAAGGTGAAGCGCCGGATCGCCGACGCGGCGGACGCCGCCACGGGCCCCGTCCCCGCCGGGCAGAAGGGACGCAACGTGCTGGTGGGGGACATTGACGGGATCCCCGATCGCTTCGCGAGCCTCGAACTCGTTCCCGTGATCGGTGACCGTGAAGCCGCACCGGTGCGGCTGCAGCCCGACACGGGGCGCCACGGGGGCACGGGCACGGAGTCGTGGGATCCCAGCATCCCGCTGGAGGACGACGAGTACCAGGAGGACCCCGGGGACGGGTCGAGCGTGGGGCCCGGCGGGGACCTGCCGGATCCGCCGCCGGAGGAGCCTGCTCCGTCCGGTACCCCCGCGCCGGGCGCGCCGGTGGACCCTGCCCTCCCCGGGCCCGTCGAGCCGGATCCGATCGTGCCCGGCCCAGGGGATCCCGGCCCGGGTGATCCGGGTCCGGTGGACCCGGGGCCCGTCGATCCCGGGCCCATCGACCCGGGCCCGGTGGATCCCGGGCCGGTGGACCCCGGACCCACCGACCCCGGGCCCGTTGATCCAGGGCCCGTGGAGCCAGGCCCCGGAGATCCCGGCGGAGGAGAACCTGGCGCCGGGGGCCCGTCCCCAGGAGTGCCCGACCCGAGCATTCCCGCGCCCAGTGGAACTGTTCCTTCGAGTGTCGCTCCGGCCCTTCCGGCCCCTGCCCCCGACATGC
>NZ_JASDCY010000074.1:0-12102 GCF_030407675.1 Kocuria sp. APC 4018
CTCCCAGCGTCCCACCGTGCGGAACGCACTCCCCAGGGCGGCCGTGTCGACCACTTCCCTCGACCCCTCGATATTTCCCGTGACACAGACCACATCGGGGCAGGTTCCTGCAGTACGTTGGGGGAAAGTTCTCACCCGGACCCCTGGCGGCCGCACGGCCCCGGTGAACACCGTGGTTTACGGGCGCGGCACGGGGTCCCCGCACTGGAACGAGGATCCCCATGAGCGAGACCACCGCAGCCCAGCCCACCGACGGGCAGTCCGTCACCGAGCGTTTCCGCGCCGCACGGGACCAGCTGCTGCGCCTGCGCACGGACCTGGACGCCGCCCACGCCGAGTTCGAGTGGCCGCGCTTCGAGACCTTCAACTTCGCCCTCGACTGGTTCGACGCCCTCGGCTCCGGCGAGGAGGCCGACCGCGAGGCGCTGGTGATCGTCGAAGAGGACGGCGCCCAGACCCGCCGCACGTACGCCGAACTCTCCCGGCGCTCGTCCCAGCTCGCCACGTGGCTGCGCGGTCAGGGAGTGCGGCGCGGGGACCGGGTCATCCTCATGCTCGGCAACCAGGTGGAGCTGTGGGAGACCATGCTCGCGTGCACCAAGCTGGGCGCCCCCATGATCCCCACCACCGTGATGCTCGGCGAGAACGACCTCCGGGACCGCGTGGAGCGCGGCAACGCGTCGTGGGTGGTCACCTCCCACAGCAACGCGTTGAAGTTCGCGGACGTCCCCGGGGACTTCACAATCATCGAGGTCCCCGACCAGCCGGACCACCGCGTGCGTCTAACCTCCGGGGCCTTCACCTCCCCCTCCGCGGACGACGACGCCGCCCCGGCCGGTTCCGCGGGCCCCAGCGCCCCCGGGGGCACCGCCTCGTCCGCCTCCGGCGCGGGCACCTCCTCGGGCACCACGTCGGGGAATGCCGCGAGCACCGCGGACGGTGCGGGAGGCGGCGCAGCGGCGTCGTCGTCCGAGAGCGCGGAACTGGCGCCGATCGGGGAGCACCGCGTGCTGGACTGGGCGCGGTCCTTCGACGGGCCCGAGACGTTCGAGGTGCTCGAGCCCTCCCCCGCGGACGCCACGCTGCTGCTGTACTTCACGTCCGGGACCACCTCGCTGCCCAAGCTCGTGGAACACACGAACACGTCCTACCCGGTGGGGCACCTGTCCACGATGTACTGGATCGGGCTGGAGCCGGGGGACGTGCACCTGAACGTGGCGTCGCCGGGGTGGGCCAAGCACGCGTGGTCCAACTTCTTCGCGCCGTTCATCGCGGGCGCCACCGTGTTCCTCTACAACTACACGCGCTTCAACGCCGTGGCGCTGATGGACCAGATGGAGCGCGAGCACGTGACCTCGTTCTGCGCGCCGCCCACCGTGTGGCGCATGCTGATCCAGTCGGACCTGTCCCACCTGAAGAACCCGCCGCGCAAGACCGTGGCCGCGGGCGAACCGCTGAACCCGGAGATCATCTCGCGCGTGAAGGCCGCCTGGGGCACGGACATCCGGGACGGGTTCGGGCAGACGGAGTCCTCTCTGCAGATCGCCAACACCCCGGGCATGCCCGTGAAGCCCGGGTCCATGGGCCGGGCGCTGCCGGGCTACGACGTGGTGCTGATCGACCCGAACACGGACCAGGAGAGCGAGACCGAGGGCGAGCTGTGCCTGCGGCTGGACCCGCGGCCGATCGGGCTGACCCCCGGCTACCACGGGGACCCGCAGAAGACCGCGGACGCGTTCCGGGACGGCGTCTACCACACGGGCGACGTGGTCTCGCGGGACGCCAGCGGGGTGTTCACGTACGTGGGCCGCGCGGACGACGTGTTCAAGGCCTCCGACTACCGGCTCTCCCCGTTCGAGCTGGAGTCCGTGGTGATCGAGCACCCCGCCGTGGTGGAGGTGGCGGTGGTTCCCTCCCCGGACCCCATCCGCCTGGCGGTGCCCAAGGCGTACGTGGTGCTCGCGGACGGTCATGAACCCACCGCGGAGACC
This sequence comes from Kocuria sp. APC 4018, assembly GCF_030407675.1. Taxonomy (NCBI): domain Bacteria; kingdom Bacillati; phylum Actinomycetota; class Actinomycetes; order Micrococcales; family Micrococcaceae; genus Kocuria; species Kocuria sp. APC 4018. Next base: position 1,992 of record NZ_JASDCY010000074.1, read on the forward strand.
GCCGAGAGCATCCTGCACCACTGCCGCGTCAACCTCGCACCGTACAAGCGCATTCGCCGGCTGGAGTTCGCCGAGCTGCCCAAGACCATCTCCGGGAAGATCCGCCGGGTGGAGCTGCGCCGCCGGGAGGCGCTGCTGCACCCGGACACGCTGGGGGACGCCGGGGCGGCGGCGGGTGGAGCGGGCGAGTCGACGAGCGAGACCGGTTCCGGCGACTCCGTGGAGTACGCGGACACGGACTTCCCGTCGTTGCGGGGTGAGTGAGTCTGGAAACTGACATCTGCCTGGTGTGGCACGAGGACCTGACGGGCGGACAGCTCTACCAGTTGGAACAGCTCTTCAACGCGGAGTACCGAGCCGACGAGGGCGCGTGGAACCCTGACGCGCCCTACGGCTACGCTCCCGCCGAACTGCACGTCATGGCAGTGGAGGGCGGGAGGGTCGTGGGTCACGTGGGCACCCAGCGACGGATGATTGTCGTGGGTGACCACGACGTGCTGGTTGCGGGCACCGGCGGAGTGCTGGTCTTGCCCTCGCATCGAGGCCAGGGCCTTGGTGTGCAACTGCTCGCTGAAGCTCAGGACGCCGCCCGATCCACTGCGCCGGCCGACTACGGATACCTCGGTTGTCGAGAGGAGGTGGTCCCGTTCTACGAGTCGTGCGGGTACAAGCGCCTTGAGGTCACCGAGCGGTTCCGTTCCCGTGGCGGTTCCGGTCACACGGTGGAAGAAACAGGCGCCCCGGTGATGGTGTGTTCTGGAACGCGGGATGTGGACACCTGGCCCAATGGCCGTATCGATCTCCGAGGTCGCTGCTGGTGACTCCCTGCAGTGCTCCCGTGGGGCGACCGGTCCGCGTCACCCCGCCTTCCACACCATGACCCCGTCACACTCTCGCCCGGGGACCGCCAGGAACCCTTCGGACTCATAAAGGTCTCTCGCACGGTTGCCGTCCTCCACGGAGAGGCTGACGCGGTTGTGCCCGCGGGCGGCACTCTCCGCGAGAAGCCGTCGGAGCAGCCGACGCCCGTGCCCGGCACCCCGGCGCTCGGGGCCACCCACAGACTGGCTTCTGGAACGTCAGCGGAAACGAACCCGTACCCGGGATTTTCCGTGCCCAGGAACTGCGCCCAAGCCACGCCGACGACGCTCGAAGGGTCCACCATGATGAAGCCGAAGTCTCCGCGCTCGGGTTCGAACTCCGTGTAGTGGACGATTGCGGGATCGGCAAGAACGTCCTCGCTGGAGAAGCGCTCTCCGCACCAGTTCATGTTGCCCAAGGTGGCCTCACGCAGAGCGTCGCCGTCCCGACTCGACAGAGGTCGGACCGGCGAGAGGTCTTGGTGGTTCATGGGACACTCCTTCAGGGATCGTGAGGCCCCATCGGTGAGGCACTTCTCGACGAGCCCAAGACCCGACCGTACCGCCCGGCCTCTCACTCGTAGCACGGAGAATCATCCATGGGAAAGACGCACAACTTCTACCACCGGGCATGCGACGTTGCCGCCGGGGAGGACATCGTGGGTATCACCGTGGCGGAGGACGGACGGGTGGCACTGGAGTACGGCGAGTTCCCGGAGAACCTGCGGTGCAACTGGGCGGGGTTCCTCTACGACCTGTCGCTGACCCCCGCGATGCTCGATGACCTGTATCCGGGCCTGCGGGTCGTCTCGGCCCGTCTGCAGGAGGGATACGGGCACCTGGTCGTCTCGGACGGAACGTCGCAGCGTGAGTACCGGCGCGAGATCACCCCCGTGGAGCGCAGACATGTGGCTCTGGAGGTCATTCCCTTCGACCCGACTGTCGAGCCGCAGAGTGGCAGCCCCTACTGGGACGGCCTGACCCCCACGGGCTTCATGGAGGAGCTGCGAGGAAACTTCCCCCACGGAGAGCCCGATGGGAGGGGCCTCATGGCCGTGTGAAGGTGCGGTCCGCTGTCTTTGACTCTCACGCTGCGTGAGGCAGCACAGTTTTTTTCATGAGCACTCACAGCACCGCTTTCCACATCAGCCCCGTTCCCGCTCCGGCATGGGATGCCGTAGCCCCCGAGAACTTCCACGGGATCTACGGCATGCCGTCCTTCGTCACCGTCCCCACCTCGGACATGGCCGCATCCGTGGCGTTCTGGACCGGGGCGCTGGGGTTCTTCACCCTCTTCGAGATCCCAGGGCAGCTGGTACACCTCCGTCGTTGGGCTTTCCAGGACGTGCTCCTGGTTCCCGGCGCACCACCGCAGACGGGCACATCCTCCCCGGTGGTGAACTTCGCGTGCGTTCTGACCCAGATCAAACAGATCACCGCCGCGTGCAAGGGTGCCGACGGCGTCGTCGTGTCCGGCCCGCGGGACACCTCCTGGAACAGCCGCGAGGTGGAGGTGGTGACCCCTGAACGAATCCGGGTGGTCCTCACGGCGGCGAAACCGTACGACCCCACCACCCAGGAGGCCGCGAATCTGAGGGCGGCGGGCATCACTCCCCCGGCACACGACGTCGACCACAATGAGCCACATGACCGATGACCGGATGCTGTTGACCGTGGGGCAGGTCGCAGAGCGCCTCGGTGTCACCGTGCGGACGCTGCACCACTGGGACGCCGAGGGCTTGGCGTCCCCGTCCGAACGTTCCGGCACCGGGTACCGCCTCTACACCCAGGCAGACCTGGACCGCTTGGAACGCGTGGTGGTCTACCGGGAGCTGGGCTTTGGGCTCGACGCCGTCCGGGATCTTCTCGACGACCCGGCCGTGGACGTCGTGGCAGCCCTGCGCGAGCAGAACATGCAACTGGAGGCGCGAGTTCACGGGCTGCAGCAGCTCCACAAAAGCGTGCAGACCATGATCGAGGCGCAGGAACGGGGAACCGTCCTGGAACCCGGGCTTCAAGCCAAGGTCATGAGCGGGGATTGGAACCCCGAGTGGCCCGCCCAGGCTCGGGCCCGGTGGGGAGACACAGCCCAGTGGCGTCAGTACGCCGAACGGGCAGCTTCCCGAGATCCGGCCGAGTGGGCTGAGCTGACGCGCGCCACCGAGGATCTCGACCGCGATCTCGCCTGCGCGTTCCGCAAAGGCACCCTCCCGGGCGACCCCGATGCGAACGACCTCGTGGAGCGGCACCGCACGCTGTTCAGCCGGTACTTCCCCCTCACCCGGCAGATGCAGGTCTGTCTGGGGCGGCTCTACGAGTCAGACCCCGGATTCGCTGCACACTACGAGGCATCGCACCCTGGGCTTTCGTCGTGGCTGCGGCGAGCCATCGACGCCGCTGCTCGCGCCCACGGGATCGACCCCGCCTCCGCCGCGTGGGAGTGAGAGCACACCTGCCTCCGTACGATCAGAGAGCCCGGTGGGGTCGGCCCTGCGGGGTGGTGTGTCAGGACAGGCTGCCTGACCAGCGTACTTCCCCGTCCACCACGGTGTCGGTGGGTTCCATCCCCAGATGGCGGGCGATCCGCTGGGACGCCTCGTGCTCAGGGTGGATGTGAGCCAGGACCCGGGACACCCCCTTCTGCCGGAGTTCTTCGATCAGGAGGGCGGCTGCCCGAGCGGCGTAACCCCGGCCCTGCCAGGGGGCGCCGACGACCCAGGCGATCTCCGCAGGCGAGCCGTCCAGCGGAACGGTGGCCTGCACGTAGCCCACCGCCTGTTCCTCCGGTCCCACCACCACGATGCGGTTGAGCCACAGTTCGGTTCCATCCGAAGAGTGGCCGCGGGTCTGCACGGCGTACTGCCTCTCCAGGCCTTCAACGCTCGGGGGCTCGCCGCCCGTGTAGCGGTACAGCTCGGGATCGGCCAGGACAGCCGCCATCTCAGGGGCATCGGTCACTCTCAGAGGCCGGAGGGCAGGTGAGGTCGTCATGGGTGGAATTTATCGCCCCGGCAATCTCCGGGTGGCCCCTGGAGGGTTTACGTCACCGGCATCCCCAGTCGTGGGTGACCGCCACCAGTTCCCTCGGATATCGTCATTCGCATGGATGAATCCAGCGTGGGCGCGCTCATCGGCATCTTGATGTCCGCCGCGGTACTGGGCTTCGTCTACACGGTCATTCGAGCGGCGGCATCGGGCCCTGTAGAGCGCAACGGGTTCATCGGCATCCACATCAAAGCCACCCATCGCAGCGATGAGGCGTGGCATGCCGGACATGCCGCGGCCCTGCCCGTGTCCCGCATCATTCTCCTAGTGGCGCTTGCCGTGGACCTGCTGTGCCTGGCCCTGCTATTCCTCGGGCCCATATGGCTCGTCCCCTGGCTGGGAATAATCCCCTCGATCGTGCTGGTCCTGGGTTTGGTTCCCATAGTCCTCGCCGCCAAGAAAGGCGCCGACGCCGCACCCCCAGCGCCCGGCCCCTGATCACCCTCGCTTCCGGGCCACCGCGACACCGCCGACTGCCACTGGGCTCAGCGACGGCGCACAGCTCGAAAGCGTGGGGAGGCAGCCGGGCACCGCGCGGCGTCGTCATCCCGGGAGATGCACCGGCGCGACGGGTGAGACCGCGATCAGCCAGTAGATCCCGCCCAGGAACACCACCCCATAGGCGGAGCCGGCCACCAGCTGCGCCCACGTGTGTGCGCCCAGCACGCGGCGGCTCACGCACACCGCGAGCGCCACCGGCACGAACAGCAGACCCCACGGACCCCACGCGACGGGCAGGATCACGGCGGTGCCGCCCATCATCATCCCGTGCACCGAGATCTTCCACCACGGGCTGACCAAGGCCACCACCGCGCTGGCGGCGAGCGTGGCGGTAAGCAGGCCCGTGATCTCCACGGGCCCGTGGAACGTGAGCGTCACGGCCAGGAACAACGCCACTAGCAGGAACGTCCCGATCATCACCGGACGCCGGTGCTCCTTGACGCTCACGTGGTGGTCGGTGAGCACACCCCGGCGCGAGAGAACGGTGACGGTGGCCAGCGAGACCCCGCACACCGTAAGCGCCGCGGCCACACCCCACGCCAGGGAGGCGAGGGTGCCGTGGGCACTCCACGGGAGGACGCCCAGCAACGCCGCCAGCACAAGGGGTGCCTGGAATACCTCGGAGAGGACCACGGCCCAGGCGGGTGCCCGTTCAGCCGGGGCGGGGACCGGGCGCAGCATCGTCGGCCTTTCGTGGCTGCTCACGGGCGGCCCGTCAGAAATCGAGCGTCTCGTACGTCTCGTGCTCGTTGTTCGCCAGCGCCGGGATCGCCTGCCCCACGCCGAACTGCGCGAAGTGCTCCGAGCCCACGTGGGCCTTGAACGCGGCCTTGTCCTGGTACACCTCGAAGATGCGGAACACGGCGGGCTCCTCCGGGCTCTGGTACGCCTGGTAGTAGAGGTTCCCGGGCTCCTCACGGGAGGCCGGCGAGAGCTCGGCGAGCGCGGCGCGCACGGTCGCCTCCTCGCCGGGCTTGGCGGTCCAGGTGGCGCTGCAGACGAAAGCCATGGGGTGTCCCTTCTCGACAACGACGCCGGACGGTCACCGGCCCGCTCATGCTATCGGCCCGCGGGTGGGCACCAACCGGCACGTGGGGTCCCGTTCTGCAGTCCCGCGCCGTCCGGTGCTGTCTTGCCCCCTTGCCGACATCCTCGAACCGGATGAGGATCGTCGCAGCACCCGTCTCCCGAGAGGAACGACCCCGTGTTCACACCGACAACCGTTCGCATGTTCAACGAGTACGGCTGCAACTGGCCGTTCTGGGGAGAGGACGGCCTGCTGGAGCAGGATCACTTCCCTCTCCCGCCGGACCTGACCCAGGACGTCCTGGCCTGGACCCGGAACTTCAACCAGCACTTCGACCCCGAAAGGGGCTGGCCCACGGCGGAGCAGCGGGAGGCCAGCCGCCGTGAGGGCGAACGACTCGCGGAGAGGGTGCAGGACGCGGTGGGCCCCGGAATCACCATCGAGCTGGACCTGTGGGAGGCGCGCATGAACGAATCTCGCCCGCCCTGGGGGAGGCGAGCCTTCCGCTCGCGCTCGGAGCGTGCGTGAGGCCTCTGCCTGCTTGATCGCGCAGGCACATCCTCTCCACCGCGCGGCCCAGGGGACGCGCCCAGGTCCACCATTTTTTCAGGAATCTCCTCCCCTGCCCTCAGGATGGAGAGCATGATTCGCATCGAGCACCTCACCAAGCGCTACGGCGGATTCACCGCGGTGGACGACATCTCGTTCGTGGCACAGCCCGGCCGGGTCACCGGTTTCCTGGGGCCCAACGGCGCCGGCAAGTCCACGGCACTGCGGATGCTCACCGGTCTCACCCCAGCCAGCTCGGGTGAGGCACTCGTGCTCGGCCGCCGCTACGCCGAGTTGCCGAACCCCAGCCAGCACGTGGGCGTGATGCTCGACGCCGCCGCACAGCACCCCGGTCGCACCGGCCGCGAGGTGCTGCAACTTGCGGCCACCATCACGGGTGCGGGTAAAGCACGGGTGGACGAGATGCTCGAGCTCGTCGGCCTGGAACCCTCCGAGGGACGCCGACGGGTGAAGAACTACTCCCTGGGCATGCGTCAGCGCCTCGGTCTCGCGGGCGCACTGATGGGCTCGCCCCAGGTGCTCGTTCTGGACGAACCCGCCAACGGCCTGGACCCCGCGGGCATCCGCTGGATGCGCGGTCTGCTCCGGGGCTTCGCGGACCAGGGCGGCACCGTGCTGCTGAGTTCGCACCTGCTGCACGAGGTGGAGCAGGTCGCGGACGACCTCGTGATGATCGGCCACGGCCGGATCGTCGCGCAGGGCCGCATGACGGATCTGCTCGCCACCCGCCCCGGCTGCGTGGCCGACGCCGAGGACCAGGCGGCCTTTGCCACCGCACTCAGCACCGCGGGCATCACCTTCTCCGGGCGCGCGGACGGTGCCGCCGAGATCGAGGCCGACGCCGCCCGCGTGGGTCGCGTGGCACTCGACGCCGGTGTGCCCCTGACCCTGCTGCGCCCCGCGGACGGCACCCGGCTGGAGGACATGTTCCTGCAGCTCACCGCGGACACCGCCCGCGACGAGCAGGGGCGGGGCGGCACCCCACCCGGCGCGGCGGCGTCGCCCGGTGCCACCCCGCCCGCGCAGCCGTCACCAGCCCAGGGATTGCCCGCCCGAGAGGAGCCCACCGCATGAGCACCGCAACCACCACCACGGCCCCCTGGGGCCATGCAGAACCGACGGGCCGCGGGCTGTCGTTCCTCACCCTGCTGCGCGTCGAGCTGCGCAAGCAGGTGGACACGCGCGCCGGGCGGGGTCTGCTGATCGCCATCGGCGTGCTCACCGCGCTGGTGCTGGGGCTCGCCACGTGGCTGACCCGCGAGGAGGGTGCGGACCTCCCCGGGCTATTCGTCGTGACGTTGACGCCGCAGGGGCTGCTGCTGCCCGTGCTGGGGATCATCACGGCGTGCAACGAGTGGAGCCAGCGCACCGCCCTGATCACCTTCACGCAGGAACCGCGCCGGCTCCGCGTGGTGCTCGCCAAGCTCCTCGCGGCACTCGTCCTGGGGACGATCGCCCTCGCGGCCGCGTGGGTCCTGGCGCTGCTCGCCCACCTGATCTCGGCCGGTCTCTCCGGCAGCCCGGTGAACATCGACCTCGATCCCGGGCAGCTTGCGGGCCAGTGGCTCGCCCAGATGCTCGCGCTCCTGCAGGGTGTGGCGTTCGGACTGGCGCTGCTGTCCGTGCCCCTGGCGGTCGTCGCCTACTTCGTCCTGCCCACCCTGTACTCGACAGCCGCTCTGATGGTCCCTGCTCTGCGAGATCTCGGGGCGTGGGTGGACATGACCGCGGCCTCCACCCCGCTCATGGAGGGAGTGGACCTCACCGCCACGCAGTGGGGGCAGCTGGGCACGTCCTCGCTGCTGTGGATCGGGGTGCCGCTGCTGATCGGCATCTGGCGGGTGCTCACCCGCGAGGTGAAGTAGCCCGGCCCACGGCGCGCGGGCCGGCGCTACTGCGCCGGTTCCGCGGCCGTGGCCCCGCGGCTTGTGCCCACGGCCTTACGGGCTCGGCGTTTCTTCCGGTCACCGCCGTCCACGATGCGCGCCCCCGCGAGGTCGCCGGTGACGTTGCACAGGGAGCGGATCATGTCCAGGAAGGCGTCGATGCCCGCGACGAGTGCCACGGGGCCGAAGGGCAGGCCCGCCTGCGTGATGGCCAGGGACAGCATGATGAGCCCCGCCCCGGGGACACCCGCGGTTCCCACCGAGGCAAGGACCCCCACGAGGGCCACGCTGATCAGCTCGGTGAGCGTCAGGTCCACCCCGGCCACGTTGGCCACGAAGATCACGGAGGCACCCACGTAGACGGCCGTGCCGTCCATGTTGATGGTGGCGCCCAGGGGCAGCGTGAAGCCGTAGACGCCCTCGTCCACTCCCATCTTCTCCGCCGCGCGCATGGACACGGGCAGGGTGCCGCTGCTGGAACGCGTCACGAAGGACATCAGCATGGGCTCCTTGGCCGCGGAGAAGAACCTCCGCACCGAGTGGCCGAACAGGACCAGCAACAGGCAGTAGAGCAGGATCTGGATGGCCACACCGCCGTAGATGGTGGCGGTGAGCATGGCCAGGGGTGCGAGGGCGTCCGCTCCGGTCTCGCCCAGTGTCACGGCCAGCAGCGCGAACACGCCGATCGGGGCGTACTCCAGGATGCCGCGGATGGCGATGAACGTGACCTCCGCGCCGGCGTCGAAGAACTGCCGCATGCTCTCGCCGAGCCCCGCCAGTCGCTGGTCCGCACTGTTCCGCAGGACGCCCAGCGCCAGCCCGAAGACCAGGGCGAAGAACAGGACCGCCAGCATGTCGCCCTCGACCATCGCGCTCACGGGATTTGTGGGCACGATGTTGATCAGCACCTCCTTCAGCGGAGGCGCCTCCTTGGGCGCGGACTCGGTGCCCTCCGGGAGGACCAGCCCCTCACCGGGCTGCACGAGGGACGCCAGGGCCAGTCCCAGGGTGATGGCCACCATGGTGGTGAGCATGTAGTAGACCATGATCTTCACGCCCACGCGGCCGAACTGTCCCGCGCTGCCGGAGGACACGCCGGTCACCAGGGTGAACACCACCACGGGGACCACCATCATCTGCAGCAGCCGCAGGAAGATGGTTCCCAGCGGCTCGATGACCGCGATCTCGGGGCCGACCACCAGTCCCGTCACGGCTCCCAGCACCAGGGCGATGGCGAGCTTGTAGATCAGCGGGAAGGCCAGGTATCGCTGCCACCAGTTCCGGCGGGGCGCGCTGTTCACGGTCATGGATCCTTTCGTCGCCCCGGGTCAGGGCGGGCGCGGGGGCCGACGGCGGGAGGGGATGCACTACCGCCACGGCGGCCACGGACTATGGCCCGGGTCACGGTAGCAGGGGATCCTGGCCACCCGTCCGATCCATCCGCACCACCCGGTCCGCGAGCTCCGCCACGTCCGCGTCGTCGTGCGTGATGACCACCGCGGTGCGCCCGGCCAGCACCCGCTTGAGCACCTCGCGCATCCGCGGGCGGGCGGCCACGTCCAGTGCGCTCATGGGCTCGTCCAGCAGGATCACGCGCGGGTCCGCGGCCAGTACGCGCGCGATCGCGACCCGCTGCGCCTGCCCTCCCGAGAGCTCATCCGGGCGCCGCTGCACGAACTCCTCCGCGCCCACCTCCCGCAGCCACGCCCGGGCACGACGCCGCCCTTCCGCCCTCCCTGCCCCGCTCGCCCGCGGCCCGAACGCCACGTTGTCCAGCACGCTCAGGTGGGGGAACAGCAGGGGTTCCTGGGCCATGAGGGCCACTCCCCTACGGTGCGCGGGGACCCACACGGGCCGGTCTCCGGTGTCCGCCCGGACCACACACCGCTCCCCCACCTGGACCGCGCCGCGATCCGGTGCCACCAGGCCGGCGACCACGCCGAACACCGTGGACTTCCCCACCCCGTTGGGCCCGAGCAGCGCCACGGTGGTGCCCGGCTCCACGCTGAACTCGGCGGCCACACCTCGTGGTTCGTGAGTGACGTCCACCCGCAGCCCGATGGGGTTGTGGGACCCCTGCGCCGGATTGCCAGCTGAGACCGTGGGCGTGGCGGACGGCGCATCGCGGGCTTCCCGTTTCCGCGGCAGCGACGCGGACGGGGAGACCCCGCCCGCGGCCCGGGTCCTGGGCGCCGACCGCGTCGGTGGAGTGGCGGGTCGGT
>NZ_JASDCY010000075.1:0-11921 GCF_030407675.1 Kocuria sp. APC 4018
GGACCCGCGCGTGTGGGCCGAGGACGTCACCACGGGCGCGGACGGCTGCTCGTCCTTCACGCTGCACTTCCCGGACGGCTCGGCCTTCCCAGTGCGCTCGCAGCTGATCGGGGTGCACCACGTGAGCAACCTGCTCGCGGCCGCCTCGGTGGCCTGCGCGGCCGGGGTGGAGCCCGCGCGCATCGCCGCCGGGCTGGAGGGCCGGGGGGCCCGTTCGCGGTGGCGCATGGAGCGCACCGAACGGCCGGACGGCGTGACCGTGGTCAACGACGCCTACAACGCCAACCCGCAGTCCATGAAGGCCGCGCTGCAGACCCTCGCCCAGCTGGGCCGGGGCGACGCCGAGCACCCACCGCGGCGCACGATCGCGGTCATCGGCGGGATGCACGAGCTCGGTGACGAGTCCATCGCCGCCCACGCGGACCTCGGGCAGCTGCTCGTGCGTCTCAACATCTCGCACGTGGTCGCGGTGGGAGACCTCGCCCGGCCCGTGTTCACCGCGGCAACGCTCGAGGGGTCCTGGGGCGAGGAGGCGGCGTGGGTCCCTGACGCCGAGGCCGCGCAGGAGCACCTCGAGGCCGTGCTGCGCCCCGGGGACATCGTGCTGCTGAAGTCCTCCAACGCCGCCGGTCTCCACCACCTGGGCGACCGCATCGCCCGGCGCGGCTCCGACTCGAACGACCAGGAGGGCTGAGCCCGATGATTCAACTGCTCATGGCCGCGGGACTCGGTCTCGTCTTCTCGATCTTCGGGACGCCCCTGCTCATCAAGGTCCTGGCACGGCACGGCTACGGCCAGTACATCCGCGACGACGGCCCCACCTCGCACCAGACCAAGCGCGGCACACCCACGATGGGCGGCGTGGCCATCCTGCTGTCGGTCGTGGCCGCGTACCTGGTGACCCACCTGATCAGCGTCATCCTCTGGCCCGCCAACGGTGGCATCACGCTCTCCGGCGTCCTCGCGCTCGCCCTCATGCTCGGCATGGGGCTCGTGGGGTTCCTGGACGACTACAAGAAGATCTCCCAGAAGCAGAACCTGGGGCTGACCCCTGCCGGGAAGATGGTGCTGCAGGGCGCGATCGGCAGCGCGTTCGCGGTGCTCGTGCTGTTCTTCCCGGACGAGGCGGGCAACACCCCGGCCTCCACGGCGATCTCCTGGACCCGTGACACCGGGATCGACCTCGCGTTCGCGGGGCCGGTCGTCGGTCTGCTGCTGTTCGTGGTCTGGGTGAACCTGATCGCCACCGGCACCACCAACGCGGTCAACCTCACGGACGGTCTGGACGGGCTCGCCACGGGGGCGTCCATCCTGGTGTTCAGCGGCTACATGCTGATCACGCTGTGGCAGGCGGGGCACCTGTGCGAGAACGTGGCACAGGCCGCGTGCTACGAGGTGCGGGACCCCATGGACCTCTCCCTCGTGGCGTCCGCGCTCGTGGGGTCGCTGATCGGCTTCCTGTGGTGGAACACCTCGCCCGCCAAGATCTTCATGGGGGACACCGGCTCCCTGGGCCTCGGCGGTGCGCTGGCCGCGTTCGCGGTGCTCTCCCGCACCGAGCTGCTGCTCGTGCTGATCGCGGGTCTGTTCGTGGTCATCACGATGTCCGTGATCCTCCAGGTGGGCTACTTCAAGCTCTCCCACGGCAAGCGGATCTTCAAGATGGCGCCGCTGCAGCACCACTTCGAGCTCAAGGGCTGGCAGGAGGTCACCATCGTGGTGCGCTTCTGGGTGATCGCCGGACTCTTCGTGGCGGCGGCCCTGGGCATGTTCTACGGTGACTGGCTGCTGTTCAACGGCGGTGCCTTCCCCGGCACCGAGGTCCTGCACTGACGACGCCGCCCGGCACCCGGGCGCCCCACGATCCACCGCCACCACACACGTTCCGCACGAGGATGAGGCAGACACGGTCATGATGCACGCGAGCAATGACAACCCGATCCTGGAAAACCCCCGACTCGCCGGGCTGACCAGCTGGGACGCCCCGTGGGCGGGGCTGCGCGTGGTGGTCGCCGGGATCGGCGTCTCGGGCTTCGCCGCCGCGGACACCCTGATCGAGCTGGGCGCGCTGGTCACCGTGGTGGACGCGGGGGACACCGAACGCAACCGGCAGAGCGCGGACACCCTGAGGATCGTGGGGGCGAGCGACGTCGTGCTGGGACCGGACGCCATGACCCGCGTGCCGGACGTGGCGGGGGAGCGCCCCGACCTCGTGGTCACGTCCCCGGGGATCCGGCCCACCAGCCCGCTGCTCACAGCGGCGCGCGAGGAGGGCATCCAGATCTGGGGGGACGTGGAGCTCGCGTGGCGCGTGAACCGCAGGCAGGGGCGCAAGACCCCGCAGTGGCTGTGCCTCACCGGGACCAACGGCAAGACCACCACGGTGGGGATGACGGCCTCGATCCTGCAGGCCGCCGGGCTCAAGGCGATCGCCGTGGGCAACGTGGGCACGCCCATCCTGGACGCGCTGCGCGATCCCGTGGAGTACGACGTCCTGGCCGTGGAGCTCTCGAGCTTCCAGCTGCACTGGATGCACTCGGTCTCCCCGCTGGCCTCGGCCGTGCTCAACGTGGCCGAGGACCACGTGGACTGGCACGGCAGCTTCGAGAACTACCGCGCGGACAAGTCCCGCGTGTACGAGAACACCCAGGTGGCCTGCGTGTACAACGCCGAGCAGCCCGGTGCGGAGGAACTCGTGGAGGCCGCGGACGTGGTGGAGGGCTGCCGCGCGGTGGGCTTCACCACGCAGCACCCCGGGCTGTCCATGGTGGGGGTCGTGGAGGACCTCCTGGTGGACCGGGCGTTCGTGGCCGACCGCGTGAAGACCGCCGCCGAGCTGGGATCGGTCTCCGACACCGGCCCCCTCCCCACGCGCCACGGCGTGGCCAACGCGCTGGCCGCGGCCGCGCTGGCCCGGGCCGCGGGGGTGGAGCCGGAGGCGGTGCGGGACGGTCTCCGGGCGCACCACCCCGGGGAGCACCGCATCCAGCTGGTGCTCGAGTCCGAGGGCGTGCGCTGGGTCAACGACTCCAAGGCCACCAACCCGCACGCCGCGCAGGCCTCCCTCTCCGCGTTCGACTCAGTGGTGTGGATCGCCGGGGGACTCTCCAAGGGCGTGACCTACGACGACCTCGTGGCGCGCAACGCCGGCCGCCTCAAGGCCGTGGTGGTCATCGGCACCGACCACGCCGGGCTGCTGGACTCGCTCGCACGGCTCGCGCCGGAGGTCCCCGTGCACCACGCCACCCCGGGCAGCCTCGGCGCGGCCGTCGCGGACGCACCCGCCGCCGCGGACCAGGCACCTCTCGACCCCGCGGACGGGCCTGCCGTGATGCGCCACGCCGTCCGGCTGGCCCACGGCATCGCCGCCCCCGGGGACACCGTGCTGATGGCACCCGCCGCGGCGTCCATGGACCAGTTCGCGGACTACGCGCAGCGCGGCCAGGCCTTCATCCGCGGCGTGCACGAGGAGCTGGGGCTGTGATGAGCGCACCGACCACCGAACGCCCGGCCCCCGCGGACGCCGCCGAGGGCGCGGCCCTGAGCACGAGGATGCGGCGGCTGTGGCACCAGTTCACGGACGGCCCGCTCTACCACTCCTACTACGCGCTGGCCGGCTGCGTGATCCTGCTGACCGGCATCGGCGTGATGATGGTGCTCTCGGCGTCCGCCGTGGAGTCCATCTCGGACTCCCGTTCCGCGTACTCCCTCTTCGCCAAGCAGGCGATGTTCGGGGTGCTGGGGCTGATCGTCATGTTCGGACTGTCCCTCGTGCCCACCCACGTGTACCGCAAGGCCGCATGGCCCGCATGGATCTTCAGCGTGCTGGTCTCCGCTCTTGTCTTCACACCCCTGGGGCGTGAGGTCAACGGCAACCGCAACTGGCTGGTTCTCGGCGGGCAGTCGATCCAGCCCTCCGAGGTCGCGAAGCTGGCCATGAGTCTCGCGCTCGCGGCGGTGCTCGCCGCCCAGGGCAGGGCGGTCGAGGGGGACTGGAGGAAGGCCATGTGGCCGTCCTTCCTGGCGTTCGCCGTCCCCACGGCCATGGTCCTGCTGGGCGGGGATGCCGGAACCGCCATCGTGTTCTGCCTCATCTACGCCGCCGCGCTGTGGTTCGCGGGGGCCCCGCTGAGGATCTTTGCCGCCGGCGGCGTTCTCGCGGCGGGTGCCGGACTGCTGCTGGTGATCGTCGCCCCGCACCGTCTGGACCGCATCACCGGGTGGCTCTTCGGGGACTGCGGGGCCACGGACGCGTGCTGGCAGGCCGAGCAGGGGCTCAACGCCCTGGCCACCGGCGGCTGGTGGGGAGTGGGTCTGGGCCAGTCCCGGTTGAAGTACAACTACGTGCCGGAGGCCCACAACGACTACATCTTCTCGATCATCGGCGAGGAGCTCGGGCTCGTGGGCACCATGATCATCCTGGTGCTGTTCGTCATCATGGTGGTGGCCATGGCCCGGATCCTGACCCGCACCCGCAGCACGTTCGTGCGCATCACCACCGCGTGCATCACCACGTGGATCGTGGGGCAGGCGTTCGTGAACATGGGCATGGTCACGGGACTGCTGCCGGTGATCGGGATCCCGCTGCCGTTCATCAGCTACGGTGGATCCGCGCTCCTCATGACCATGGCCGCCGTGGGAGTGGTCATGTCCTTCGCCAGGGTGCCGCGCACCGTGCGGGTGCGTTCTGCGGGCGGTTCCGCCGAGGCGCAGATCCTGGACGAGCAGGAGGCCCGTGAGCGCGGGCTCGATCCGGACGTCCGCGAGGGGCGGCCCATGTGGCGCGAGCGACTGACCAGCCGAGCAGGAAGGGGCCGAGCATGACCACGACACCAGGACCCGGCACGGAGGAGCAGCGCGCGGGCTCGGCCCGCGTGGTGCTGGCGGGCGGTGGCACCGCGGGCCACATCAGCCCGCTGCTGGCCATCGCACGGGCCATCCAGGAGGCCAGGGCGGACGCCACGGTGTGCGCCGTGGGCACGGCCGCGGGCATGGAGACCCGCCTGGTCCCGGAGGCGGGTGTGCAGCTGGAGCTCATCGAACGCGTTCCTCTGCCCCGCAGGCCCTCCGTGGATCTCGTGCGCCTTCCCCGGCGCATGGCCACCGCCGTGGCGCAGGCCGGTCGCATCCTCGACGCGCAGCAGGCCACCGTGGTCGTGGGAGTGGGCGGCTACGTCTGCACGCCCGTGTACCTCGCGGCCGCCCGCCGCAGGATCCCCGTGGTGATCCACGAGGCCAACGCCAAGCCCGGACTCGCCAACCGGGTGGGAGCCCGGTTTGCCTCCGTGGTGGCCACGGCCTTCCCGGACACGCCCCTGCGCGGAGCGCGCGTGGTGGGCATGCCCATGCGCGAGGAGATCGCCACCCTGGACCGGGCCGCCCAGAAGTCCCGGGCACGCGTGGCCCTCGGACTGCAGCCGGACCTGCCCACCGTGGTGGTCACGGGCGGCTCCTCCGGTGCCCAGTCCATGAACCGCACCGTGGCGGCCGTGGCACGCGAGGTCGGCGAGCACGGCTACCAGCTGCTGCACGTGACCGGGCGGACCAAGGAGGTCCGCACCCCGGACGGCGAGCTGCTGCGGGCCAGGAACTACGTGCAGACCGAGTTCGTGGACGGCATGGAGGCGGTGTACGCCGCCGCGGACCTGCTCGTGGCGCGCGCCGGCGCGGCCACCGTGTGCGAGGTCGCCGCCGTGGGACTGCCCGCCGTGTTCGTCCCCCTGCCCATCGGCAACGGCGAGCAGGAGCTCAACGCCCGTTCCCTCGTGGCAGCCGGCGGTGCGCAGATCGTGGCCGACGACCAGTTCACGCCGCAGTTCTACCGCGACACCGTGGCTCCGCTCGTGTCCGACGCCGCTCGGCTGGACCGCATGGCCCGCGCCTCCGCGGCCCACGGCGTGCGCGACGCCGCCCAGGTGATGGCCCGCCTGACCCTCGACAGCGCCCGGCGCTGACCCCCCCCGCTTCCCACCGCCCACAGGAGAACACCGTGAACAGCCAGCAACCGCTCGATCCCCGCGACCTGGGCCGCGTGCACTTCATCGGCATGGGCGGCGCGGGAATGTCCGCCGTGGCACGGCTGCTGCTGGCCCGGGACGTGGCCGTGAGCGGCTCCGACGCCAAGGACTCCCCGGGGCTGCGGGAGCTCGAGTCGCTCGGCGCACACGTGTTCGTGGGCCAGGACGCGCAGAACGTGGCGGCAGCGGACACGGTGGTGGTCTCCACCGCCATCAAGGACGAGAACCCCGAACTGGCCGCTGCCCGCGAGTCCGGCCTGCGGGTGCTGCACCGGTCCCAGGCGCTCGCGGCCGCCATGCACGGGCGCCACGTGATCGCCGTGGCGGGCACGCACGGCAAGACCACCACGAGCTCCATGACGGCGGTGGCCCTGCGCGCGGCGGGGCTCGACCCCTCGTGGGCCATCGGCGCCCACGTGGCCGATCTGGGGGCGAACGCCGGATTCGGCGCAGGGGAGTGGTTCGTCGCGGAGGCCGACGAGTCGGACGGCTCCTTCCTGGCCTACCACCCGCGGATCGCGGTGGTGACCAACGTGGAGGCGGACCACCTGGACCACTACGGCAGCCAGGAGGAATTCTTCCGCGCGTTCGACGACTTCTCGGCGACCATCCGCGACGGCGGCATCCTGGTGGCGTGCGCGGACGACCCCGGGGCCGCGAACCTCGCCGAGCGGCGTCGTGCGGCGGGGCACACCGTGGTGACGTACGGTGCGGCGGCCACGGCGGACGTCGTGTTCTCCGAGCCCGTCCCGCGCGGCACCGGCTCCACGTGCCAGCTCACGTTCACCGTGGCCGGTGAGCGCCGCAGCGAGGAGCTCATGCTCGCCGTGCCCGGCGCGCACAACGTGGCCGACGCCGCCGCAGCCTTCGCCGCGGGCCTCGCCGCGGGCGCGGACGCGGACCGGCTGCTCGCCGGGCTCGCGGACTTCCACGGCTCCGCCCGGCGCTTCGACCTGAAGGGAGAGGTGGGATCCGTGCGCGTGTTCGACGACTACGCCCACCACCCCACGGAAGTTCTCGCGGCCCTCGGTGCGGCTCGGGACGTGGCCCAGGACCACCGCGTGCTCGCGATCTTCCAGCCCCACCTGTACTCGAGGACCCGCGAGTTCGCCGAGCCGTTCTGCCGTGCCCTGGAACAGGCGGACCTCGCGTGCGTGACCGACGTGTTCGGTGCCCGCGAGCAGCCGGAGCCCGGGATCACGGGCGCCACGATCGTGGAGCACACGAGCACCGACCGGGTGGTCTCGACCCCGGGTGCCGACGAGGCGATCGCCGCGGTGGTGGCGAGCGCGCAACCCGGTGACGTGGTCATGACGATCGGCGCCGGGGACGTCACGGCTCTCGGTCCGCGGGTGCTCGAGGCCCTGGAACACCGCCGATGACGCGCTCCGTTCCGCCGCACCAGCCCTCCTTCGACGGCTGCGCCGGGGCATCCGGCGACGGGGACACGCCGGTTTCCCCGCGGGACGCCGTGCGCGCCCCGGGGACCGGTTCGACCGCGGTCGGCAGCCACCCGCGCCCCGCGTCCGCGGGACGCTCCGGGGACGGCACCGGCACTGCGGGGAGCGCCGGGCACGACGCCGCCCGCGGCACGTCCGCGGGTACCGGGACGAACGAGCAGGACGAGCTCCCCCTCGTCCGGGTCAACGACGAGTCCAAGGTGACCCGCGTGGACACCGGTCAGCTCGAGGCCGTGCCCGAGGCCGGCGGCCGCTTCTCCTCGTGGCGCGCCAGGCGTCGGGCGGCCCGGGAGGAGGGTGCCGGTCAGATCGGGGACGCCCCCGGAACTGAGGAGGACCCGGACGGCACCACGGTGGTCCGCCTGCCCCGCAGCGCGCACCAGCGGCGTCGGCGCCGACGACTGGTCACGCTGCTCGTCTCCCTGCTGGCGCTGATCGCGCTGGTTCTCGTGGTGTTCTTCTCGCCCCTCTTCGCCACCCGCACGATCGACGTGCAGGGCGCGACGCTCACCGATCCGCAGAAGGTCGAGGAGGCGCTGTCCGGGTTCCAGGGTGTCCCCATGACCCGGATCTCCAAGCAGGACGTCAAGGACTCCGTGGGCGACGTCCCCCAGGTCAAGTCCGTGGACGTGGCGTTCCAGCCCCCGCACACCATCTCCGTGCAGCTGCACGAGCGCGTGGGGGTTGCTGCGGTCGAAGACGGCTCCTCGGTGGTGCTCGTGGACTCCGAGGGCAAGCCGCTGAGCTCCGTCCCGGCCGAGCGCCGCCCCGACGTCCCCCTCGTGGCCGGGGGCACCAAGGTGCTGAGCACGCCGCAGTTCCAGGCGATCTCGGAGGTGCTGGCCACGCTCCCCGCGGACGTCCTCGCCCGTCTGGAGAGCGCCTCGGCCCCGTCCGGGTCCACGGTGGAACTGAGCATGAAGGACGGTCCCACGGTGGTGTGGGGGGATGCGCGCGACAGCGACGTGAAGGCCCAGGTGGTGGCCACCCTCATGAACTCCGAGGCGGCCTCGAGATCCGCCGTGGTGGACGTCTCCGCGCCGCTGCACCCCGTGGTGAAGTGAGTTTCGCCTGCAGTTTCTGGAGTTGGCAGTGAGACTTTAAACCTGAGGGTGACCAGGACAAATGTGGCGCATCCCCGTGACACGTGGGAGCATGATAGGGACAGAGCCTTCGGGGTTGTTATCCTGATCTGCAATGGAATGGCGTTCCCCCGGGAGCGGTCACTTCCCCAGAGTTTCACGTAAGTCTTGAGACTTTCCCCGTCAGCTCTCCCATCCCCGCAAGCCCACGCGAGTTAGGTGCACATGGACTCCTCAACCCCCCAGAACTACTTGGCTGTCATCAAGGTGGTCGGCATCGGCGGCGGCGGCGTGAACGCCGTCAACCGCATGATCGAGGAAGGTCTGCGCGGCGTCGAGTTCATTGCCATCAACACGGACGCCCAGGCCCTGCTGATGTCGGACGCGGACGTCAAGCTCGACGTCGGCCGCGAACTGACCCGCGGCCTCGGCGCCGGCGCCAACCCGGACGTGGGCCGCCAGGCCGCCGAGGACCACGAGGAGGAGATCCAGGAGGTGCTCAAGGGCGCCGACATGGTCTTCGTGACCGCGGGCGAGGGCGGCGGCACCGGCACCGGCGGAGCTCCTGTCGTGGCGCGCATCGCGCGCTCCCTGGGTGCCCTGACCATCGGCGTGGTCACCCGCCCGTTCACCTTCGAGGGTCGTCGCCGCTCCAACCAGGCGGAGAACGGCATCGAGACCCTGCGGGACGAGGTGGACACGCTCATCGTGATCCCCAACGACCGTCTGCTCTCCATCTCGGACCGCAACGTGTCCATGCTGGACGCCTTCAAGTCCGCGGACCAGGTGCTGCTGTCGGGTGTCTCGGGCATCACCGACCTGATCACCACCCCCGGCCTGATCAACCTGGACTTCGCGGACGTGAAGTCCGTGATGCAGGGCGCCGGTTCCGCGCTCATGGGCATCGGCTCCGCCCAGGGCGAGGACCGCGCCGTGAAGGCCGCCGAGCTGGCGATCGCGTCCCCGCTGCTCGAGGCCTCGATCGACGGCGCGCACGGTGTGCTGCTGTCCATCCAGGGTGGTTCGGACCTCGGCCTGTTCGAGATCAACGAGGCTGCCCGTCTGGTCCAGGAGGTCGCCCACCCCGAGGCGAACATCATCTTCGGCGCCGTGATCGACGACGCCCTGGGCGACCAAGCGCGCGTCACCGTGATCGCCGCCGGCTTCGACTCCGTCTCCCAGGAGACCAACGCCAACAACTCCTCGCCGGCCCAGCGCCAGGCGGAGAGCACCCGGGCCACCTTCGGCGGCGACGCCTCCCGGCCCTCCGGCCTGGGCCGTTCGCCCCAGCGCGGCGGTTCGTCCTACGGGGCACCGGCGGTCGGTCTGGGCTCGCGCCAGGGCCAGGACGACGACATCCCGGACGACGCCGGGTTCGACGTGGACCTGCCGGCGGAGTCCGACGCCCCCTCGTCCTCGAACTCCACGAGCCGCAAGGACTCCCTGGACTTCCCGGACTTCCTGAAGTGATGCCGCGGGTGCCAGGCACCCGCGGATGACCGGGGACCGGTCCGCGCGGCCGGCGGCTCGTGCCGCGGTGGGCAGGTCCGGACCGGTCCGGTGAACGGGGTGACCACCCACGGGTGGTCACCCCGTTCACGTTCCCGCACACCATCCCAGAGCGATTCCGAGGAGGACGCCGTGTGGTACCAGTCAGAGCAGCACGGGGTGGGCGTGGCCTTCACCGACGTGGTCGAGGGCAATCTCGCGGCCCACACGGGTGACGACGTCGCGCGGGTGGCCCAGCGGCGTCGTGCCCTGGAAACCGCGCTGGGGTGCGAGCCCGTGCGCTACGTGCGACAGGTGCACGGCACCGTGGTCGCGGACGTGACGGGCACTGCCGCCCCCGTCCGCGCCCCCGAGGCGGACGCGTCCGTGAGCGCGGACGGCACACCCCTGGGGATCCTCACCGCAGACTGCCTCCCGGTGGTCCTCGTGGGCACCCGCTTCCGCGCGGAGCCCGGCGACGTTCCCGTGCTCGCGGTGGCGCACGCGGGGCGGAAGGGACTGCTGGACGGTGTCCTGCAGGCCACGGTCGAGGCCGCGCGGGCGCACGGTGCCGAGCAGCTCACCGCGTGGATCGGTCCGGCCGTGTGCGGCCGCTGCTACGAGGTGCCGGGGGAGATGGCGCGCTCGGCCGAACGAATCCTGCCCGGCATCACCACGACCACCGTGCGGGGCACGCCCGGGCTCGACCTGCCCGGGGCGGCCCGGTCCCTGCTCGAGGCGCGCGGCGTCCGTGTGGATCCCGCGTGCGCGGACCGGCGGGCATGGTGCACCCTCGAGCACGACCAGCTGTACTCGTACCGCCGGGACGCGACTCCCGGACGCCTCGCCGGCCTCGTGTGGCCGCGCACCAGGAAGGAGCCCGCATGAGTCACGAACCCACGACCGGAGAGGCGGCGACTGCGTCGCCCGGCGTCACCGAGGGCGGTGACGCGCACCGCACCGCGGAGCTCGCCCAGCGTGTGGCGTCGGTGCGCCAGCGGATCCTGTCCGCCGCGCAGGATCGCGACGAGCAGCACGACCACGGTGGCGAGCTGCCGTCGCTCGTGGTGGTCACCAAGTTCTTCCCCGCCGAGGACGTCCTGAGGCTGCGCGAGCTGGGAGTTCGGGCGGTGGGGGAGAACAAGGACCAGGAGGCCGGGCCGAAGGCCGCCAGGGTGGCCGAGGTGCTGGGCCACCGCGAGCCGCCCGTGACGCCGCCGGTGTGGCACTTCGTGGGGCAGCTGCAGTCGAACAAGGCCAAGCGCGTGGTCCGCTACGCGTCCTGGGTCCACTCGGTGGACCGGCCGTCGCTGGTCACGGCCCTGGGCAAGGCGGTACGCCACCACAGGGAGGCCGTACTCGCGGAGGAGGTCACCCCGGGGCCGTGCGCGGAGCACGACCTCACGTGCCTGCTCCAGGTGGATCTTGATCCCGAGGTCTCCCGGGACGGCGCCCGCGGGGGAGCCCATCCGGATGCCCTGCCCGCGCTGGCCGATGCCGTGGCGGTGACGGAGGGGCTCGCGCTCGGCGGCGTGATGGCCGTGGCGCCCCGGGACGGGGATCCCTCAGAAGCCTTCGAGAGACTGTGGGAGATCTCCCAGCTGCTGCAGCGCGAGCACCCACAGGCCCGGGCCGTCTCCGCGGGCATGAGCGGGGACCTCGAGGCCGCGGTGCTCGCGGGGGCCACGCACGTGCGCATCGGATCGGATGTTCTCGGGCCCCGGCCCGCGGTGCGGTAGCGTTGTGACGGACGACCTGCGGGCCGATGCACGTCGCCCCCCGCCGAAGAATTCGAGGAGACAATATGGCCGGAGCGCTGCGTCGCACCATGGTGTATCTCGGGCTGGCCGAGACCGACGACGAGTACATCTCCG